>JAOAPL010000061.1 GCA_025462925.1 Acidobacteriaceae bacterium | reverse complement strand
GGTTGAGAGCGTGATCAGTGGCGCCGGAGCACCTATCGGAACCGAAAGATCCCAGAAGCCGCGGCCATGTGTGGCTGCTCGCAAAGTGCGGGAGGCCTTGTGAAGTTTCAATCCATAAACAGCGATTCGCGGAAGCCCATTCGCGAGAGTCGACCAGGTTGCGCCATTATCCTGGCTGCGGAAGACACCTATGTCGGTGGCGGCATAAATAGTGTTCGCGATATCCGGATCGACAACGATGTCGTTGACGGGAGCGTTGGGAAGGTTGTTGCTGATGTCCGTCCAAGTATTCCCCCCCGTGGTGGTCATCGAGATGTGCTGCGTGCTGGGAGAAGAAAAACCTGACTGCCCAACGTACACCGTGTTCGGGTCAGTAGGAGAGATCGCAACGGCGTTGATTCGTCGCGCTGCTATCAAGCCTGTCCCCGTCACCTGAGTAAAACATGTCAGCGTTGAAGCGCAATTGACGGTGGTTAGGCCGGTTCCCTTCCATATCTTGCCATCGCGCGTGGCCGCATACATCGTGTTGATGTCACCGGGCGCAACTGCCATGTTGCTGATGGTGCTGCTGCCGCCGGTCAAATCACCCGAGATCGCAGACCACGTCGAACCGCTGTTCTTGGACTGATAGACGCGAAAGGTGCCGAAGTAGAGATTATTCAGGGCAGCCGGATTGTTGTCTCCAACCAATGGAGCGATAAAGGTGACTCTGTCCGAAGTCGTAATGCCGCTGATCGAACTCGCGAAGCTCGTACCCGAGTTTGTGGACTTGCGTATATCAATGTTCTGACAGCTGGCCATGACGTTGGTGGTTGAAAAGAAATCGATGACCGCGCCGCCACCATCGCCGCAGGTGACATTACTCCACGCTGTTGACAGCGCTTGTGTCCCATCGTATTTTTGCGTGCCGTTATCCTGGGCTCCACCAAAGGTGACGTTGATGTTTGAAGGATGCAGCGCGAAGTAGCTGTAAAACTGTGTGACCCCTAAGGTTGCATTGATATTGGTCCACGCTACCGTGCTTCCCGTCCCGGTATCGGTGGTTTTATAAATACCGCCGTCACTACCCCAATACAGCCTGGTTCCGTCTGGTGTGAAAGCAGATGCATGGTGGTCCACATGAAGACCCGCCGTTGCCGTTACCCACGAAGCTCCGCCGGTAGTGCTCTTCGACACCGCCGCAGCGACTGCCGAACCGCCAACGAAGACGATATTCGCATTGGTTGGATTGACCGCGACCGTCAAGTCATACCAGCATTGTGGACTGCAGAAATCAGCCAACGCCGGCGATGCTCCTGGACCTAGTTTTGTCCAGTTCACGCCACCATCAACCGTTCGGTAAAAACCGGAGAGTGTGCCGCCGCTGGCAGATGGGACACCTACCGCAGCGTAAACCGTATTTCCCGTTGTGTCGCTCTTGGCAACGGCAAATTCGACGCGACCGGTTCCGCTTGTCGTAAGAAGATTCGCGCCAGTGCCGTTTGCCGGGGCCCATGAAGCGCCACCATCGATTGACTTGTAGATTCCATTACCATCGATGCCCGCATACGCGATCAGATTGGTTGCATAGCCAACGGAAAATCCGGACGCGACACTGACGACCTGCGACCAAGTCACTCCACCATCTGTGGTGCGATAGATCCCGCCCTGCCCGAAGGGCAGGTTCACGGCTGCAATCAACGTCGCCGGACTTCCGCCTGCCGGGCGAACTGACAGACCGCCGATGTATGCTCCACCGCACGCGTTGCCGCTGGTTATGCAACCACTAAGCGGTCCACCGAATAAGTTTGTGCCAAGTTGCGTCCAGGTGGCGCCTCCATCTGAGGACTTCAAGACACCAGCTCCGTAGTAACTATCGAACGACAATCCGGGCTCGCCGGTGCCAACGTAAATCGTGGAAGGGTTTGTCGACGAATCGATGGCAAGCGATCCAATGGCAAGCGATGGCTGCGAATCAGTCAACGCCGTCCAATTCGTTCCTCCATTGGTGGTCTTCCACACCCCGCCTTGCGCGGCACCGATGTAAACCGTGTTTCCAGTTGCGTCGTTGGGGTCCACCACTGCCGACGTGACCCTACCCGAGGAATTCCCGGAGGTAGAAGTGGTTGTAGTTGGCTGAGGCCCTATAAACAGCCATTGTGAAGAGGTAGGAGAAGATCCTGCGATGGAAGGGTCAAGCTGCCGTTGTGCAGCACCGGCCTCAGCATATTTAGAATGACTTTGCCGATAGGATTCGCCTTCTTGGCGAATCATCTCATCCATCTGATGGAGAGCTTTAGCGCGAGCGCCGGGCGGGACTCCCGATTCGGCTCCCCGAAGTTCCTCTATGTATTTCTGACGGGCAAGAGGATCGTCGTCTTCTGGTTGCTGTTGTTCTGATGAATTCTGTTGTGCTGATGGATTAGCTGGTTCGGCATCACGCGGCTTGGGATCTTGTCCGAATAAAGACCCGGCAAGAAGTACCAAAATGAAGAGCGCCGGAAGCGAACGAAGAAATCCCTGCGGAATGGCAGTATTCCACTGAGGAACCTTCACGTGTATCATCCTTCTCCGAATGCCGGCAACTCAGGGGGATGTTTTCAAACTGTTTCACAGAGTGGCAGTCTTTTTCTTTTTCGAGCTTGATTTATTAGCTAAGGGTCTGTGAAATTTCAAACCCAACAGATGACAATCATCACTCTTTGTGACGCGCACCAGTTTAGCCCTAAAATTCTGGTTTTGTTGAGAGTCTTTGGCCAAAGGTATTGGCGAGCAAGGTATCTCCAGCATGATTCGCGAGCCGGGCGGCAAGTGGCGTTGAATCGCCAATTAGGCGCCACCCACACTTATGTCTAAGGCGGTCGCGAACTCGATAAACTGCTTTCCGTTAGGCTCAATACCGCGAACAAATACCGGTATAGCTAGCGGAAGGCGTTCCCATTGCCGCCTGTTCTTGCCACTCTTGGTCGCTCTCATCCTGCAAGTTCTTATGCATATTGCTAACCAATCATTAATAAATTGTGAATGTTGAAAACAAGAGGTTTACTGGCGCAAAATTACCCCGATCCAAGTTCTTCACAGGTAGCAATGCAATAAATTGCGACTTATTATCAATACCCAGCACACCTCTGCACCTTATACATTGCAACATTAGTGCTCTGTATTTATATCCAGCCCTTGTAATAGTAGTACCCGATTTTTGAAGCTTCGAGGCCGAGGTCAAGGAAGGCCGGCCAACGATTTCGCCAAGATACTGACCGCTTGATCACATCGGGAACTGGGTTGGCTAATACCTTTATTCCCACCTTTTCGAATGCGCGACGGGCGCGGAACATGTGGTAATCGCTGGTGAGCAAGACTTTTTCGCCGGGCATGCGGTCAAGGATTGTTTTCAGATTTAGCGCGCTATCCCTAGTACTTAGCGAATCGGTTTCTACCATTACCATACCTGGCGGCACGCCCTTGATGATTAATACCTCGCGCATGGATTCAGCGATTGGCGGCGGGGCTCCTCCTCCACTGATGATGACAGTATGAAAACTCCGCTGTTTGACTGCGCGTACCGCATAGTAACTGCGCAATAGAGAGTTCTCGGAGACCAGACCATCCGCGAAGCGTCCGCCAGTCAAGACGACCAGTACATCGCCTTTGGGCTCTTCGATACTCCCGGCCAACTTATGCGCCAGCCAGGTGTTAATAGGAAGTACCGAAACCGTGAAAACCAACAAGCCCAGCGCCGCGAAAACAACCACTATGCTCTTCAGGATTCTATGGATTGACCTCAACGAAGCCTCCAGGAACGATACATATTCGGCTTTACCCGCCCAAAATGCCAGTGATATAGTCGGTCATCCCTCCCCCGATCGAGCCTGATCAGGATCACCATGGCAGAACACAGCGCCACCAAAATGGCCCGGAAAACCGCACCCAGACAGCCTGAGGAAATCCCTGCCGAGACTACACCCTCGATCACGGAAGACCTTGAGTGCGACCTCGACGCCCTTGGCGTTGACGATATTCGCGGTGTTTGTGAGCGCCTGCGCGAAGAATCACGGCGTCGCACGGTAGCACTGGCTTCGGCCGTTCACGAATTGCGGACCCCGCTCGCGGTGATGGAAGGCTATATGGAACTGCTCTTCAGCGGGAAAACCGGCAGCTTGAACGAGAAGCAGAAACATATTTTGGAAGACATGAAGGCCAACGAGAAACGACTCAAGAGCTTCATCGCCGACTTTCTCACCTTCGCTGCGATCGAGACCAAGAACCTCAACATGAATTTCGAAGTGGGAGACTTGAATAGCTGTCTCTCTGAGGTTTGCTCTCTGTGGATGCCGCGTTTCCAGCAAAAAGGCATAGCACTCTATTTTTCTCCTGAACAGGATTTGCAACACTTCCCATTCGACCACCTAAAGCTTCAGCACGTGGTCTCCAACCTGATCCACAATGCATGGAAGTTCACCCCCCCGCGCGGAACCGTGTGGGTGGCGGCGGAGAAGTATTACTGGGAACGACGCCTCCGGGAAGAACCCACGAACATGGAAAAGCGCCGACTTGAGACGCGCAAATTGCCTCGGGCAGCACGGGTAATCGTCTCCGATACCGGGCCAGGCATCGAACCTGAATTTCACCAGGAGATCTTCAACGATTTCCGCAAGCTCTCGCGCGGTAACGCCTCTGACAGTATGGGCTTAGGGCTCTCCATCGCACGGCGGCTTGTCAATGCTCACGGCGGGAAGATCTGGGTGGAGAGCAAACCTGGTTCCGGCAGTAAATTCCTTTTTCTAATCCCCATACCTAAGGCATAATCAAGCAGGAACATTCCTCCTCACATCATGCCTAGTAACCGTACGGTCCTCATAATCGATGATGAACCCAGCATGCTCGGCTATATGCAGACGTTGCTTGAGCTCGATTCGTTCAAAGTCGAAACTGCAAGCAACGGCGCAGAGGGCATAAAGCGCATCGAAAAGGGCCTGGTTCCGGATCTGATCTTCCTCGATCTACTCATGCCTGACATGGACGGTCTCGAAGTGCTGGACCGATTGCAGAAGATTCGTTCCGATCTCAAGATCGTGATCATCTCCTGCATCAGCGATACCGCAAAAGTCGTCCAAGCGATCCGTTCCGGCGCTCAGGATTACCTAACCAAACCTTTCGAAAAGCAGCAACTGGACAGCGTGCTGGAACGCTGCATGGAGTCCGTGCCTGGCAAAGCCGAGCCAGTCTGCGAAGTCGAAGAACTGGTGGGCGGCGGGTTCTTTCTGGCTGCTACCGTGGCCATGAAGAAGATTCGCAATGAAGTCGGACTGGTGGCAAACGTCGACATTCCTGTCCTCCTCCTCGGCGAGAGCGGTGTGGGCAAAGAGATTGTCGCCCGTCTCATCCATCAGCGTTCGGCCCGAAATACCAGGCCGTTTATGAAGGTGAATTGCGCCGCGCTGCCGGGTGATTTGCTGGAAAGTGAGTTGTTCGGATACGAGGCTGGAGCATTCACCGGCGCAAACAAAGCAAAGCCCGGCAAATTCGAATTGTGCAACAAGGGAACGTTGCTGTTGGACGAGATCGGCGAAATGCCGCCGCATCTCCAGGCCAAATTGCTCCATGTGCTCCAGGACGGAGAGTTTTCCCGGCTCGGAAGCCGGGCCAGTGTGAAGGTGGACGTCCGGGTGCTGGCAGCCACCAACATCGATGTGCAGAAATCCATCGAAAACAAAAGCTTTCGTGAAGACTTGTATTACCGCCTCAATGCCTTCACCTTGAATATTCCTCCTTTGCGCGAACGGCGCGAAGAGATTCCCCAGTTGCTCCGCCACATGATGAGCCGGATGTCTGAAGATTACGGACGTGCTCCATTGCCGATGTCGCCGAAGTTCATCGATGCTTGCGTGAATGCGCCGTGGCCGGGGAACGTGCGGGAGTTGGGGAATTTCATGAAGCGCTATCTGATCCTCGCCGACGAGATCGTCGCGATCGCGGAACTCGCGAAACAGAGCGAACCCGAGATT
>JAOAPL010000042.1 GCA_025462925.1 Acidobacteriaceae bacterium | reverse complement strand
AAGATCGATATCGCAAAGCAACTGTATCTCTCTCCGCAAGAACGCGAGCAAGGCTACGAAACGCTGAATCCGCTGGAAGAACTTCGCCACCATGAGGCCTCATTCCGGCGGAAAGACGGCACCCTCATCCAGACGCTGGTGAATGCCTTCGCCGTAAAAGACGCCAAAGGTAAGGTCATCCAATATCGCGGAATGATCCTGGATATAACTGACACCAAAAAATTCCAACTGCAGTTGCAGCGCGAGCGCGATTTCAATATTCAGATCCTGAACAACACGCAAAGCATGATCCTGGTGGTCGACACCGCCGGGCTCATCAGTTATGCCAATCGCCGCTGTTATGACGCCGGCGGTTATGGCCAGCGCGATTTAGTCGGACACAAACTCGCGGAACTTGTCTCCATCGCAGATCGTCCCACGTGGGATTCGGCTTTTGATGTCGCCTTGCTGGGTGATCCGGTTGACAACCTTGAAGTGCAAATCATCCGCGGGGGCGGTTTGGTCGGAACCTTCTCAGTGAATATGAGCCCCATGCGCGGCTGTCAGGAATTGGACAACAGCGTTGTCGTGGTGATGACGGACATCACTGAAGTCGCCAATATCCAAGCCAAGTTGATGAATACCGAGAAACTGGCTGCGGTAGGACAGCTCGTCTCCGGCGTCGCCCACGAGGTGAATAATCCGCTGACTGCGATCATGGGCTTCGCCGACCTGATGCTTGAGAATCCGACACTTCCCGACGGCGTTCACCAGGATTTACGCGTGATCATGCAGGAAGCGCAGCGGACGAAGGAGATAGTCCAGAATCTTCTCAGCTTCGCGCGGCAAATGCCTCCGCAACGCGAGCCTGTAGACCTCAATGCGGTACTGCGCCGGACAATCGCATTGCGTTCCTATGACTTCTCCAGCCATGGCGTTGACATTGTCGAACGCCTGGAAGAGCCGCTGCCGCACATCATCGGCGACGCGCACCAGTTGCAACAAGTTTTCCTCAACATCCTGAACAACGCTTATGACGCTGTCCGTGAGACAGACCGTCGTGGCCGCATTGAGATCACCACCACTCGGGAGAATGAGGTTGTTCATATCGGTTTCAGAGACAACGGGCCGGGTATCGCGAACTCGGAGCGCATCTTCGATCCGTTTTTCACCACCAAGGAAGTAGGCAAGGGAACCGGATTGGGACTGAGTATCTGTTATGGCATAGTCCATGCACATGGCGGAGAGATCACATGCCAAAACAATGCAGGAGCCTCCGGCGCAGCGTTTTGGGTGAAGCTGCCCATGATCCCTGAAATATATCGGAATGCTCCAGAGTCCCGGACCAAAGCTCGCGAAAAAGGGAGATGAAGGAAACAACGGATAATAAATGACGGCCTCCCCTAAAAGTGTTTTTGCTGTTTTGCCATTGCTCGTCATAGAGGACGAAGTCTCCGTTCAATCGTTCCTGCGTGCTGCGCTGGAGCGCAATGGATTTCAGCTGGAGCTCGCTGCGTCCGGCGCGGAAGGACTCGAATTGTTGAAACTGAAAAGTTACTCGGGAGTGATCTCCGATATGCGTACTCCCGGCGGTGTGAATGGCGCGGACGTTCACGCATGGATCTGCGCGAATCGTCCGGAGTTGGCGTCGCGCATGCTTTTCATCACCGGCGATATCGTGAATGAGGAGACAGCAAAGATATTGCAAAGCACCGGAATCCCTTGTATCGAGAAGCCTTTTCGTGTGCAGGAGTTGATCAGCGCGGTGAATAAGGTCCTGGGTGAGTAGTCATGGATGAAATGAAAATGCGATTCCTGATCGTCGATGATGACAAAAACATTCGGCGTCTTTGCGTAACGATTGGTTCATCGCTGGGCTTTGATTGCGTGGAAGCCGAAAGCGCTGAAGCCGCGCTGAATGATATCGACGTGCATTCCCCTGACATCATCCTTGCAGACCTGATGATGCCAAATATGACCGGCATCGATTTTTTGGAGCAGGTAAAGAAGCTTCTGCCCCGGACAGAAGTTGCCATCATGACGGGACACGGCAGCATAGAATCCGCCGTGCGCGCCATGAAGATGGGCGCATACGACTTCATCACAAAACCATTTCGCATCGACGAACTCAAGCTGCTCTTGCAGCGTATGGAAGAGAAGGTCCAACTGGTCGCCGAGAACCAATTCCTTCGCGAGCGAGTCAGCGCCGAGATGGAACTAAACGGCATCATCGGCTCCTCGGCAAAGATCCAGGATGTATTGCGGATGGTCGCGCGTCTCAAGGACACCCGCACCCCGGTCTTGATCACTGGAGAAAGCGGCACCGGAAAAGAATTGGTTGCTCGCGCTGTCCACTATCATGGCGCGTTGGCGAAACGGCCGTTTGTGGCCGTCGATTGCGGTTCGCTGGTGCCCACGCTGATTGAAAGCGAATTGTTCGGTTACGAGAAAGGTGCATTCACGGGCGCGATGCGTTCCAAAGAAGGCCTCTTTCAGGCCGCGAGCGGCGGCACTATATTCCTGGACGAGATCGGCGAACTCCCGCTGGAGATGCAAGCCAAACTTCTGCGCGTACTTCAAGAGAAGGAAGTGCGCCCCGTCGGAAGCAATAACAAGGTCAAGGTTGATGTCCGCGTCATCGCCGCTACCAATCGTGACCTCGAGGCGGCTTATCGCGACGGCGAATTCCGCAAGGACCTCTTCTTTCGCCTCAACGTTGTGACCATCCACATGCCATCGCTGCGTGAGCGCAAGTCTGACATTCCCACGCTGGTGCATTGGTTCCTGGATAAGTACGCTCCGAAACAGATGGTGCAGGTATCCAGTGAGGCGATGAAATGCATGTTGAATTACGAATGGCCGGGAAATGTCCGTGAATTGGAGAACTGCATCGAGCGAGCTGTTGCCCTCGGCACGGACAACCTCCTCGACGTTGCTGACCTACCGCCTGCGATGCACCTGGGACGTGAACATCAAGCGGGAGCTGTCGAGCCACAGCTCTCGGGCAGCGATCTTGAAGAGTTGGAGAAAGCGACGATCCAGCGGGTTTTCGAGCAAGTCCGTGGCGACAAGGTGCTGGCTGGGAAGATGCTCGGTATCAGTCGCGCCACGTTATATCGCAAGCTGAAGCGCTACAAGATTGGGGAAAGTCCGGAACGGTCGATGTCGCTTGCGGTCTCTTGAGAATCTAAGTCGCGAACCCCTGCAATCAGTCCGTCGAAACCTTTGCTCTTAATCCGTGTCATCCGTGAAATCCGTGGCTAGCGTTTGCTTTTCCCTGAGACTCCCGTCTCACCCTGAGACAATCACCTTATTCCTCATTTCTCAACCCAATAAAATCAACAACATAGCGTTCAATATCTTTGGCTGCACTCTTGCTTAACACTCATTGGTGCCTCTCCGTCTTTTGCGTTGAGAGCCAATGGTCCGGAAAGAAGGGCAGTCAAGTGTTCCAGCAAGCAGCAGTTGCAGCGACAATCGCCGATTCGCAGATCGAACGGCTCGCCCGGTTCTTTCCCAGTGCGATCCGCATAAGTGTTCCCGTGCGAGTGAGCCCCGTATGCGCCAATGGCGGTTCCGCCGAAGATACTGTCATCGAATTTGGCACGGCGAACGAAGTCCTATTTAGCTCCGTGCTGCCACTCGAATTTGAAGACAAAGTCCGCCTGAAGAGCGCGGACGGTTCGCTCGATGCCGAGGCCGACGTTGTGGCGGTGCAATTAAGCAACGGCAAGCTGGCGATTGCTGCACGCTTTAGCCGCAAAGTCACGAACTGGATCATTAAGGCCAAGTCCTAATCTGTGTTTCGGGAATGAAGTTGACGAAAGTGAAGTAGAAAGCTGGGGAATGAAGATGAGTACTGCGGTGGTAAATCTTTCCGAAGTTGCCTTGAAGTGGCGCAACGCACGCCGCATCTATCCTGTTTATTCGGAACTCAACCGGCTGTTTGACTTAGGTATTGGCCCTTGCCGCGAACTCGAAAGTCCAATCAATCGTTCCGAGCCGGAGGTGATGGAGCGCATTCGCGAATGGTTCGACCAGATGGACAACAAAGTCCAGGTCTTTCAGTTGCGCCAGCTGCTCCAGACCACCCATCTGGCGACGGAAGAAAATCTTCATGCGCTGCTTGCGCGCCATCTCGGCAAAACGGAAAAGCCGGTTTCACTGCGCGACAAAGTCGATTATCTCTTCGTCCAGTTTTACGCGCACTGCGCTCCCCACGATTCTCACAACACCCAGATTGATTTTGATCACGTGGCTGAAATACTGCATCCAGTGGTTGGCGATGTCTCTCCATTATTACCGTCGTTTTGCGATGCGTTCGATTCAACGCTGCAGGAACTCGATGAATGTTCGAGCCTCGGCGATCTTTTGCAACGCAAGATCGTGGAGAAGGCGCGCGCGATCAAGGACGAGGCGGGCGATAAGTACTTCATGCCGTCGGTATTGGTCGCCTTCACTCGATTCAATTTCCTATTGCGGCTCGGCTTTTTCCGCTTAATGCATGCCGACTTGCACGCGATCCGCTTTGCCATTCACCAGATGGAAGAGCGCGGGCAATCTTCTTGCGATTGCACTTGCGCCGAACTCAGCGAGCAAGAACCGCTGATTCATTTGCGCGAGATCTGCCACGACTGGAAGAAACCTTTTCGCGCCGCCTATTCGGCTGGGAACAGCTTTGCGCATCTGGTAAAGATCCGCGCAGCAGTGGAAACGGCAATGGCCAAGCCTCTGCCCGTTGTCATCGTAGAAGAACCGCCAGTAGAAACCGTGGTCGAAGAAGCTGCAAAGGTTGCAGAGCCCGATGCGCCAATCGAGCTTGCCGTCGTTGAAGAAGTCGCGGCAACCGTGCAGGCACCCGCACCAGTGGCTCCCGCAGTCGTCGCGGAACCCGAGGTCGTCGCGCTTGATCTTGACTCATGCCTCGAACAGATTGCAGAGCAGTTGATCGCGGTCACGGGAAAGTCCGCGTCCGTGTCCACAGTGCTCATGTGCGGGACAAAGATTTTGCTTGCGTCTTGGGAAGTGGCCGCATTCGTGCGCGGCGGTGACGACGCCTCCGACGCGCTTCAACGCGCCGTGGCTGCACGCGCCATTTTGAATCTAGCGGTGGAACGCAAGAAGCGCGGTGAGACTGTGGACATGGGCCTCGCTATTTCCCTGGCCCACGCCGAGGCTTCGCAGATACAGGAGCGCATTGCCGAAGCCAAGGACAAAAAGAACATTGATGCAGCTGTAAATCTCGCGGCTACGGCCAAGCGCCTGTTGAGCGCATTGGATGAAGCGGAAAAGGCCAGGTAGGAAAGTACCTCGGAGGATCTTCTAGGTGAACGAACAAACCGTACTCTTGATCACAGACGATGCGCAGTTTTCCCGCGACATCATCGGGCGCTGGCAGATGGAACGCGCGGTTCCGGTATTTACCTTAATGAGCAGCGAAGTGTGGAGCCTCTCTCACGCGGCGCCTTGCGACTTGGCGATCGTCGGCGGAATGCACGACGGACATCTTTCAGTCGTACTCCGGGAACTGGAATCGCTCGGGATCCCCACAATTTGTGTTGCTGAAGAATTTGGATTGCATCTCTTGCGGTCGGAATTCGCGCGCGTGCTGGCCATCCGTCAGCATGATGCCTGGCTGGATTCGGTAGTGGTCCTCAGCGGGGAAGTCCTGCGGCGCGTTGAAGCCACGGCCCGCGTGAAACGTGCCGAAGCCGCGGCCCACGCAAGCATATGCAACGCCGCACTGGGAAAATACATGCTCGACGCCCGGCACGGATTCAACAACGCGTTGACTTCAGTGTTGGGGAACGCCGAACTGCTTCTGCTCGAGCCGGCAGCATTGCCGGAGCGTATGCGCGAACAGATTGACACCATTCACAACATGGCGCTGCGGCTCCATGAAATGATGCAGCGTTTTTCGTCGTTGGAATTGGAAATGTACTTCACGGAACGCGAGTCTCACAGTGAGAACAAGGGGGCACCTCAGGCTTACCTATCAGGTACCTAAGCCTTTTCTTGGGCATTACTTAGGTGAACTGGGTGGTAAGCTTTATTTCGACGTATGTTCCTCGTGGAACATTGTGGAATTCCCTCCGGAAGATGCTGTGGTTGGCGGGAATAGTTAGATCTGCATGACTAAGAAAATTTTGATTTGCGACGATTCGATTGCCGAGGTCAGGCTCATTCAGTCTGTGCTCGATAAGGCGGGATATTGGTCAGTGGTAACGAACGATCCGACGCAGATCGAGCGCACGATCGATATCGAACGGCCGAATTTGATCTTGTTGGACGTGGTGATGCCGCAACGAAATGGTTTCCAAGTGTGTCGCGATTTAAAGGGAAACGCTGAGTACAGCCGAATCCCGCTGGTTGTCGTGAGTTCGAAAGACCAGGAGAGCGACAAGTTCTGGGCCAAGGAGCAGGGCGCCGATGGATACGTAGTAAAGCCGTTCACACCGGAGCAACTGCTGGGCGCGATTCAGAGATTCGTTTAGGGGTGAGCGCGGAGCGAGCGCCGATGCGCGAGCACAGCGCGAGGGTGAAGCGGCTAGGCCGCGGAACCCTGTAATTGAGCAGAAGGAAATGCAGGAAGAGATTCCACAACTCGAAGCGGTGTCATCAGAAGCTGCTGCCGCGGCAGCGGGCGAGCAAGGTGATGATGTCCGCGTGAATGCTTCCGGAGAACGATTGCCGGAAAAGCAGTACTGCATCTTTCGCGCGGGGCGCGAGCGATTTTGTTTGCATGTGCTGGACATTGAAGAAGTAGTGGAATGGCCGTCGGTCACGAAGGTCCCGCTTTCTCCCAGTTTCCTGATGGGAGTTTTTAATCTGCGAGGCGGGATCGTGCCGGTGATCGACATTGCTTTTACTGAAGGCAGGCGCGCTGATCTTCCGCCGAAACATTGCGTAGTGGCGATGATGAAAGGCGCGGAAGGCGCCGATGATCTGCGCTTAGGGATTGCGGCCGACGAAGTTATCGGAACGTACACAACCGCGGAGCCATTGCTGATCGACGAGGCTCCTCGGGATGTTCCGCACTGTTGCGGGATGCTGCGCCATGACGATCGGCTGGCATTGGCATTGAGTTTGAAGCGGCTCACGGAAGCATTTCCGGTGCCGGTGATATGAAAATCAAAAGCCTAACCGCGGATAAAAGACAGATCATGCGGATAGAGCAATTCTGGTTTCGAGTTTCAAGTTTTTGAATTTGTAATTTGAAATCACAAATCACAAATTACAAATGGTGCTAGCAAGGTTCTGGGGAGGCTGTATATGAAAGGTCGGTTGGGTTCGACCATCTGGACGTGGGTAGCAATCAATGCAGTGGTACTGCTGGCGGTAGTCGTCGTCGCTTATAGCGCAGGTGCGCATAGCGGCGGACTACCCATTGCCAGTGCCATGCAGGCGCAAGGTTCCACGCCGCTACTGTTGCTCATTGCGTTCATCGCTGCGATCGGCATGAGCTTGACCCTGTTTATCGTTTTTGGCAATCGCGTGATCAAGCCTGTAAAAGAGCTTACTGATTTCTCTGAAAAGCTGGCCGCAGGCGACTACAAGGCAAAAGCCGAAGTCGATTCGGATGATGATTTCAGCGCGATTGCGGCTGCATTCAACCAGACTTCGGAAAAGGTCGCGCGGGCGGTACTCAACCAGGAGGCGCAAGAATCATTACAGCGCAGCGTCACAGACTTCCTGACCATCGTCAGCCAGATCGGCCGTGGCGACTTGACCCTTCGCGGCAAGGTCACCAACGACGCGCTGGGCAATGTGGTCGATTCCGTCAACTACATGCTCGACAACTTCACGCGCGTGCTGGAGCGAGTCCGCAAGAGCGCCATCGATGTGGCGTCGAACGCGAACGAGATTCTGCTGTCGTCCGAAGACATGTCCGCCGGCGCAACGCAGCAGGACCAGGAGATCACGAACACATCATCTGCCGTCGAAGAACTGACGGTGTCGATGAAGCAGGTGTCGAACAACGCGGAAGCCAGCGCTGAAGCTGCGCGACGCGCACTCGATGCCGCCGAACAGGGCAACCGCGCTGTGCGTGACACGCTGGAAGGCATGCAGCGCATCCGCGCTTCCGTGCAGGCGACGGCGAAGAAGATCAAGTCGCTGGGTGACCGCTCGCTGGAAATCTCCGAGATCATCAACGTTATTAATGACATCACCGAGCAGACTAATCTTCTCGCACTCAACGCCGCCATCGAAGC
>JAOAPL010000024.1 GCA_025462925.1 Acidobacteriaceae bacterium | reverse complement strand
TGGGCGGAAAACCGGCGTTTTGCTATATTCACCTTCGAGGGTGCCTGAACAAAGGCACCCTTTGTTCTTGCAGAAAACGGGCCAGCTCTCTTTCAGCATCTAAGTTTTCATACCCTGGAACCAGGACGCTGCGCCCCTATCGCTTCGCATAGATTTCGTGTTTTTACGATCGGAGCAAGTTTGAGATGAACCATTCACGAAATGCAAGACTAGTCGCCGCATTACTCGCCGTCGCTATAGCGTTGCCGCTGTATGCGCGCTTCGAGCCTAAGCCGGGTCGGCCCAACTTCTTCTCGCTCGACCAGGAGGTCCAGGTGGGACAAGAGGAAGGCGCCAAGGTAGATAAGCAACTTCCTATCGTCAATGACGCGGCGCTGAATCGCTACATCCAGAATCTGGGCGCACGCCTGGTAGCGGTTGCTCCCGGGCCGAAGTATCCGTATACGTTCAAGATCGTGAACCAAAAAGACATCAACGCATTCGCGCTCCCCGGTGGCCCCATCCACATCAACCTGGGCACGATCCAAGCTGCGGACAACGAAGCCCAACTCGCGGGCGTGATGGCGCACGAGATGGGACACGTGATCATGCGGCACAGCACCAACATGGCCAGCAAGCAGATGCTGGCGCAAGCACCCCTTGCGATACTGGGCGGAGTGATGGGCAGGGGCACTGGATCGCAGCTGGCGCAGATGGTCGGCTCCATCGGCCTGGGGTCGATCTTCCTGAAATATTCGCGCGACGCGGAAAATCAGGCGGACCTCGTCGGCACCGGCATCATGCATGACGCCGGCTACAATCCCCGGGCCATGGTGGATTTCTTTCACAAGCTGGACGAAGAAGGCGGAGCGCGCGGGGCGCAGTTCATGAGTGACCACCCGAATCCCGGCAATCGTGCGCAGTCGGTGGCGAATGAGATCCAAACATTGTCACCGATGACATACAGGCAGGACAGCGCCGAGTTTCGACAGATCAAGAGCAAGGTGGGAGGTATGAAAGCTCTCACCGCCCAGGAGATCCAGAACCAGCAGAAGGGGCAAGGTGCGGTTTCGAACCCACCGACCTCGCGCGGCTCTGACATCATTCCCACCGGACAGTTCCAGACCTTCAATCACTCCGCGTACTCGGTCGCGTATCCGTCCAACTGGCAGGTCTTCGGCGATGCCAATTCTGAAGTGACCATCGCGCCCAAGAGCGGGATTGCCGGCGACGCCATCGCTTACGGAGCGATCATCAGCGGCTTTCAACCGGAGAATCGGGGCAACAGCAATGCTCTCGACGACGCCACTCACCAGCTGCTCGATCAGTTGCGGCAATCGAATCCCGATCTGCGCACCACCGGCAGCGAGGAAAATCTCACCGTGAATGGACGCCCGGCGAAGTCAGTCATGCTAACTGGCCCGTCTCCGGTGAAAGACCAGAACAACCGCGCGCAGAGAGAACGCGACTGGCTGGTGGCCACCCAACGCCAGGATGGATCTGTGCATTATTTCGTTTTCATCGCTCCTGACCAGGACTTCGCATCGCTCCAGCCCACTTTCGACAAGATGTTGCGCAGTTTGAAGACGCGCTGAGCTGCGCAGCTTTCGTCAGTCGCAGGCCGCACTTCGCTGCCTTTTTTTGTTTTCTTTCAGAGACTTGACCGCATCTACAAACCTGACCTATAGTCATATTTGACTATGAGTCTAGCAGTCACGCAGCTCCAAGTCCCGGGAAGAAGACAAAGACGCCGCGAAGAAACGGAACAGCGGATCCTCTCCGCAGCCGTGCGCCTGTTTGAGAAGCAGGGATACACCTCCACAACCGTCGAGCAGATCACCGAAGCTGCCGATGTCGGCAAAGGGACATTCTTCAATTATTTCCCCAGCAAAGATCACATACTGCTGAGTCTGTTCGGCATGTTGCGCGTGGAATTCGAACAGCTGGAGCAAGAGGCGCAAAAGGTCACCGATGTGCGTGCTCATCTTCGCGCATTCGCCCGGAGGATTGTGACTGCGCACGGACGTCCTAACATTTTGAGGAACGTCATTGGCATTGCCATGACGGAGCCGCTCATCGGCACTGCTTTTGAGTCGCTGGTGAAGCGAGCTCGAGGCGCGGTCACGCGCATTCTGGAACAGGGGTTGCGCATGAATCAGGTGCGCACAGATGTCTCTGTGGAGATATTGGCCCGCAATTTTCAGCAATTCATCTTTGGCACACAAGTCTTGTACAACATTAATGGCGGTAAGGAAGATCTCCAGGAATGGCTCGACGTGATGTTCGAACTGTTTTGGAACGGGGCTGCAACTCGATCTTCCAGCGCAAAACAGAAACAGAAGAAGGCTAAGAGAAAGTGAAGTGCATGTTATGAAGCGCAAATTCTTCATCATCCCTGTGATCCTGATCGTAGCTGCGGTATTGATCGCCGCCTCATGGTTCCGGGACAAGAACAAAGACCTCATCGCCTCGGGCACGCTGGAGGCTCGCAACGTCGAGGTCGGCTCCAAAGTCGGCGGACGCATCACGCGAGTCTTCGCGCAAGAGGGCGATCTCGTACAGCCCAATCAGCTGCTGATCACATTCGATTCTGACGAGCTGGTAGGCCGCCTTCTGCAGGCCCGCGGACATCTCGCCCAGGCGCACGCAAATTACGACAAGATGCTTCGTGGCAATCGTCCAGAAGAAGTGAGTGAATCCCGGGCGGCAT
>JAOAPL010000361.1 GCA_025462925.1 Acidobacteriaceae bacterium | reverse complement strand
AGCTTGCAGACCTCGAACTCCCGCTGTACGCCTTCACCTGGAACACTCCCCGAATGGCCCGATATCGCTTTGATCTGGAGAGTTTTCTCATCAAACATGATTGTTCACACTTTCTTAGGCCTTCTCGATTTTCACCAGGAAACCCTTGAACTCGGGCGTGTAGGCGTTCGGATCCACTACCGTAGGGGTCAGCAGGTTTGCCGGAGTCAGAGCGGTCCTGCCTTCGTCTTCAGAAATTACCCGATAGCCCCAGTGAATGGGAATGCCGACCTGGTATGTCTTCTTTCCGTCGATCATCATGGGCTTGATTCGCTTGGTGACCATGGCCTTGGCGATGTACTGGCCACGGGCACTGGTCACTTTTACTTTCTCGCCGCCGTGGATTCCCATCTCGTCGGCCAATTGCGCAGGCACCTCAACGAACGGCTCTGGAACAAGCTGCACTTCCATGGGATTGTTCTTGGTCCAGTAGTGGTAATGCTCGGTCAAGCGATACGTGGTGCAGACCACGTTGAATCCGTCTGCCGGCGTGCCGTACTTGTCGAAGGGTGTGTTGAATTTCTTCACTACCGGGTTTGTGGATTGATTGGGATGAAGCAGATTCGCTACCGGACTTTCAAACGGCTCGTAGTATTCAGGGAATGGGCCATCGGCAAAAGCACCCAGCGGACCGAAGATGCGTCCGACTCCTTCAGCGTTCATGATGAACGGTCCCATGTGTTCACTTGGCGGGGAGTCTGGCTTAAAGTCGGGGACATCGTTACCCACCCAGGTTTTTGATGTGTTATTCCACCAGACCTGCGGCCGTTCCGGATCCCACGGTTTGCCGTTCACATCGCAGGAAGCGCGGTTATAAAGGACGCGGCGGTTAGCGGGCCATGACCATGCCCAGTTCGGGTAGATACCAAGTCCCGACGGATCGTCGGTTCCGCGGCGTTGCATCTGTGATCCGGCTTCGGTCCAGCTTCCGGAGTAGATCCAATTTCCGCAGGAAGTTGTTCCGTCGTCTTTCAACCATGCAAAGCCGGGCAATTGCTGTCCGGCCTTGATTGTTTGCTGCGTCTTTGGATCTGTAATATCAGCGAGCGCCTTGCCGTTGATCTCCTTGGCTACATCGCCAAGCGGCGGATGCGCGGGATCGGAGTACGCCCACGTAAGATCCATGATCGGGTCCGGGAACTTGCCGCCTTCTTTTTTGTACAAGTCGCGCACCTTCAGGAAGATTTGCGCGACGATGTCCTGATCGAGGCGGGCATCGCCCGGCGGAGGAAGCGCGATGTTCTTCCACTGCAGCCATCGCGCGGAATTCGTCATCGATCCATCTTTCTCTGCGAAGCCAGCGCAAGCGAGGCGATAGACCGTTGTGTTGATCTTTTTCATGTCCTCTTTGCTGGTGCCGGGAGCCCTCCAGAATTCGCTGGTCTCATCCGCATAGATCTCGCCGACGACAAGCCAATCGGCCTTCCCGAGCGCGGCTATGTTCTTCCGGGAGTCTGGGCCGATCATCACTGCGTTCATGCCGAACGCGAATAGGCCTTTCACTTCACCGTTGTACATCCGGTCGAAAATCTCCACCCATGAATAACGGCGGTCGATTTTGGGCAGGTGATTGTACGCATAATCGTTTTCTTTCTTGGCGTTATCCCCGTACATTGCTTTCAGCAGTGACACCATGAACTTCGGCGTGTTCGACCAGTAGTTGAACGACTGCCATTCTGAAGGCTTCGACGGCGTCGGCGTAGTGCGTTTCAAGTACGTTGCCAGATCAGTGTCAGGCGAGTTCGCGATTTTGAGATAACCGGGGTAGATGTCGAAGACCCCGCCCATGTCGGTGGCGCCCTGGATGTTGGAGTGTCCGCGAAGAGCATTCACGCCTCCGCCGGCGCGGCCCACATTTCCCATGATCAGTTGGAGCATGGCTGCAGTGCGAATGATCTGGGTTCCAAAGGTGTGCTGCGTCCAACCGACTGCATAAATGATGGTTGAGACTTTCTTCATGTCTCCATTCTTGCGAACGGAGGTATAGAGGTCTGCGGCCTTGAGGAACTGGTCCTTGGGAATTCCCGTTATGCGCTCGACCATCTCAGGCGTGTAACGCGAATACTGTTTCTTCAGCAACTGGAATACGCATCGTGGATGTTGCAGCGACAGATCGTAAGCCACATTCGGTGGCAGCATGGGAGAAGGCTTTGTGCCTTCAACGGCTTTGGCCCCTGCTGGCCCCGCGGCCTGATGGCCACCACCCATGGGAGCATGGCCTCCTACATTTTCCTGCGCTGACCCTACTGGCACGGCCGGCGTGGATTTCGCCGGCGGGCTTTTCTGCTCGAAGCTGGATACGCTTTGTCCGGCCTTGTACTGCGCTTCGCTGATGTTCGCGGACGTCTGGCTGCCGGTGGCAGAGCTGGTTCCTGCGAGCGCCGCTCCAATCGCTGCCTCTTTCGGAGTCAAGTTTCCGCCTGGCTCGTAATTCCAAGTTGCCTTGTCGTAAGTGCTTGTGGCCGGGTCGAAGCCGGAATAGAGACCGTCCTCCGGTAATTTGAATCCTTCCTTCACGATGAAGGAAGCGTTGGTGTAGTTCACAAGATAATCTTTAGCGATACGATCATTTTGAATGGCGTAGTTGATCAAGGCGCCAAGGAACGCAATGTCTGACCCTGCACGGATCTGCAGAAAGAGATCAGCATTTGACGCCGTGCGGGTGAAGCGCGGATCCACGACGATCATCTTGGCGTTTCGATGGCGCTTGGCTTCGACAAACCACTTGAAGCCACATGGGTGGTTCTCGGCTGGATTCCCGCCCATGATCAACATCATGTCAGTGTTCTTGATGTCGATATAGCCATTCGTCATGGCCCCGCGTCCAAATGTTGGTCCCAAACTTGAGACCGTTGGGCCGTGTCAAACACGTGCCTGGGTTTCGTAGTATGGAGTCCCCAGGCCCGCGCGAACCACTTTGCCGACGAGATAATTAAATTCGTTTGTGTCCGTACACCCGCCAACCCATGCGAAGCCTTCGCAACGGTTGACGGTGGCGCCCTTGGAGTCCTTTTCGATAAAGGTCTCATCGCGGGTCTTCTTTACCCGGTGCGCGATTTCGTCAATCGCCTGGTCCCAGGAAATATCTTCCCAGTGGTCCGAGCCAGGACGGCGAACTTGTGGGCCGGTTATCCGGCGATCATTGAGGATGTCCTGCTCCAGAGACGAGCCCTTGGGGCACAACGTTCCGCGATTGATCGGATGATCAGGATCACCCTCAACGTGCACTACCTGCGGCTTAACGTTTTTCGCTTTGTCGCCAATCGTGTGAATGATCACCCCGCAGCTCACGGAACAATAAGGACAGGTGCTCCGGGTCTCAGTGGTGCGGGCTATCTTCAGCGCCTGGGTTTGCGCATAGGCGGGAGCCAAGTCGAATCCAAGGACTGTGGCAGCGACGCCTCCGATTGTGGTTACTTTCAGGAAGTCTCTTCTGGTGGTGCTCATGGTCTGAACTCCGTTGCGAAGTCGAGGGCGGGTACTAAGACGTTTGAAGGATCAAAGTCTCAGCGGACGAGCACGAACGACGACATTTCCAAACTGGATGTTGCTGTCCAACAATGGGGTTGCCAAACAGCTTTCAGCCGTTCCCGTTGCTTGGAGGGCAGAGCTGCGGGACGGCTTCCATTGGCAGAGACACTCGAACTGAGCAGAGACACTCGAACCAAAAGATTGTTGGAAATCCTGCGTTTGTTGGCTCTACATCACACAAAACGCCACAGGAGGCGAGTCCAATGAAACAAGTGATTGCAACCGTATTCGTATGTCTTCTCGCTACCACAATCGCATTTGGTAGCGACGAAAACACAGAAAAAAAGACCAGTAAAAAAAAGGCCCGAAGTGCTCCTTCTCGAACCGTTAATACCAGGCTGACTGAGCTGCAAGTAGCCATTGAGGCTCAACAGTTGATGATCCAACAACTCCAACAGCAGTTACAGAGCCGCGACGCAGCGATTCTGCACTTACAGGAAGAGGTGAACCACGTGCAGACGTCGGCCACGGAAGCACAGCAGAAGGCGGATTCGGCTGCGTCCGCGAATGCGACCCAGCAATCCGCGGTCGCTACTGTGAGTAGCGAGGTAACAGATTTGAAATCGAATGTTGTCACCACGGCTGCGAATCTTCAAGAGACGAAGAAGGAAGTGAAGTCACTTGAAAGCCCCTTGGCAATCCACTTCAAGGGCATCACGCTCACACCGGGCGGTTTTATTGAAGCTGCCGGGATCTATCGCACGCACAACGAAAACGGCGATGTCACCAGCACATTTGGGGGTATCCCGTTTTCAGGAAGCGCAAACTCCCACCTGAGCGAATTTCGCGGGACCGCTCGTCAATCGCGATTCACGCTACTTGCAGAAGGCAAGATCAATTCTTGGAAAGCCAGCGGCTATTATGAAGCCGACTTCCTCGGTGCCGCTCCGACTGCGAACGAACTGGAAAGTACCAGCTTTAACTTGCGTCAGCGACAACTGTGGGGACAGGTCGAAATGCAGAATGGCATTTCAGTCCTTGGGGGCCAGAGTTGGTCTCTGATCACTACGGACCGAAAAGGCTTGGCTCCGCTCCACGAATTTATTCCACTCACCATCGATTCTCAATATGTTGTTGGCTACAACTGGATGCGGCAATGGGGCGCCCGCGTGACCAAGAAATTTAGCGACCGCATGTGGGCTGCGGTTGCGATTGAAAATCCCGAAACTAATTTGAGCGTGACGAATCCACCGGCGGGAATTTTCGGATTCAATACCAGCCCTAATGCGCAATCTCCGGATTCGCAGTTCACTCTCAGTAACGTTCCGGGCGCCAATGGCATTTCCACCGATGTCGCACCGGACTTGCTCGGGAAAATTGTTTTTGAGCCAGGCTGGGGTCATTACGAAATCAAAGCGCTCGGCCGATTCTTCCGCGACCGCATCGCCGGCAGCAATAACTACACACCCGGTGGCGGCGGCGGTAT
>JAOAPL010000359.1 GCA_025462925.1 Acidobacteriaceae bacterium | reverse complement strand
TGCGTATCAAAACCCTTGCCGCTTGCTGCGACAACATTATTTGAATCGCGGATTTGAAAAAACCATGACATGCATTTTCCCGCATTTATTATCGGGCGGAAGCAGCGCAGAGTCAGCGATTTACATTCTTGAAGTGCCCCTTCCATGAATATGTATAGAGTACCGTTGCCGGTAGAGGTATTTGGACCGTAAATACGAAGCATGTCGGGGGCCCACTAGACGCATTTATCCGCTTGATTCGACCATTCGAGCTGTACTGCGTATTTGCCCAGCTGCTTGCTCTTCCAGGCGCAAATATCACCGATCTCTCCGTTGACGTCATCGTACCAACCTTGGCCTGGTATCGGATCAGTGATCGCTTCGCATAGCTCGTGGGAAGTCGTCGACGTCAAGGCATCGAGCTGGGCTACGCCACCGAGGCATCCGGAACAATCCGGGAAAGGCATCACCGCGTAGAAAATCCGGTCTCCAATGGCATCGTGATAGCCGCAGAATTGTTTGCAAGAGCTGCTCCCGCCTTGAACGACAGTCGTTCCTGAAGGCAAGAAGACAAAGTAGAGAGTGTTGGGAGACGGCTGAGGAAACGCGGCATTGCTTGAAATTTCTCGTTGTAGGAGTTGCTGAATGGTCTGATCTGTCACGGAGACGGACGGCTCGGGCGTAGTGAGCGTAATAGTTCCTGTTCGCTTTCCATGACCAATGGATTGGCCGGGAACACTGTATTCGCTGAGTTGATCCATCAGGCTGCTTGTAAGGACAAAATCGAAAAACTGGTTCATCTGCGCGAGGACCTCCGTCAACAGTCCTTGCTGCCAACTCGTACCCCAGAATATTGTAAAAACCTCAACGGAAGTGATGAGAGGCCCGTTACGGTACGTCAATTTAGGGGTGGCGGGTGGCGCGAGGGCCTGCGCGTCCGGTCTGTGAAGCGGAACAATTCGGATGGCGTCTTTGTGTAAATGATGCGGCATCTTTTCCGATTGGTCTTTTATTTTCGTGAGCATCTCACTTTTTGACGACTCTCGACTCACAGGAGTTCGAAAGTTTTACGAGAGTCAGCCCACCCTTCGTGATCCTACCAACTGACCCGCACAATATGGGACATCTTCGGAAGCTATTGAACCTCTTCCAGAGAGCTCTCTATTGGCGTGCCCTCAGCAAGCGCATTGGAGAGGTTAAGTTTTGCTTACTCCATAATCTTATTCTCCAGAATGACAGTGAGCACGCTCGACCTACACGACATAGTTACAGGCCGCCAGCCGTCCCGCGACAATCTATTCAGCACGTGTTCGACCTCTGATGACTCACCGGAGATTATTTTGTATTGGGTTGTGATTTCCATCCATGCCTCCGTTTCTAGCTGGCGGGCACCATTTGATAACGCAAGCTAGGTACCAGTCGCGGGTCGCGAATCTAAAGTAGTTAGATGTATGCGTGGATTGAATTCTGGTGGCGGTTGTGTAAATTGTGCAGAAGGGAGTTTTATTCTAAATCCCCTTGCACAGTTTGCAGAACCTGTGACCGCAACGCTGGCAGACCTGCGTGAACTTGCGCGTCCGACTCCCGCAATTGCAACAGTTCAGCGTCACTTTGTCCGCCTTCACAGACTGACGGCATGGATTGTTAAGATTACTGCTTAGAACAGGGCGGCTACAGCGCACAGAATACATGGTTTACCCGATTCCACAAACGGTTTATTACATGCTAAGTAATATGCTAAGTACAGGAAGGCGGCGTGATCCGTGCGAAAACTCTGGATGAAATTTCGTACTTGGCGGACTGTTGGAACGTGGCCAAATCAGTAAACAACGAAGATTCTGATGGAATCCGACGACAGATATCGCTACATGAAAAGGATAGATAACGTGGAAAATACGAGGTATCGGTTATGATCGCACTATATGCACGGAGTTTTGTCGCGGTCGTCCTAAGGACCCTTGCCAATCCAAGACTGAACCTTCAGACGATGTACCCTGAAAAACACAAACGACCACGGCACGCCGCGCTAAAATTTGCGCTATTCCTGACCGTCCTCGCCTTCGGGGCACCTCCCACCCCCGCGCAAACCCAGGTTTTCCGCCGCTGGGAAGCCACGTTGAATAACTTTTCTCCTGCGGCAATCGCTTCCGACTCGCAGGGCAATGTCTACCTCGTGGGCACCGCCGTAGGCGAAATGTTGACCATCAAATACGACTCCGACGGCCACCTCTTATGGAAAGCCTGGCTCGGCAGCACCAATCAATTTCCTTTGGGAATCGACATCAGCGTGGATTCCGCCGGCAACGTCTACTCGCTCGGCGTTCTCAACCAAGAGTTCGCCACCGCCAAGTACAACTCTTCCGGCGTCCGCCAATGGGTCGATTACTTTTCCGTCCCAGGCAGCTTTATCCAGCCAAAAAATATCGCCGTTAAACCCGACGGCCAAGTTTTCATCTCCGGCACTTCAGTAGAGAACGGCACCGGCGCGTCAAAAGCTCTATTGCTCGCCTACGACACCAACGGTGCCCAGCTTTGGAAGAAGTCCGCCTTCCACATAGGGTTCGACTCCAATTCCTTTGGCACTTCAATCGGCGTGGCGGCCGATCCTCAGGGAAATGCCGTTTGGGGCATCTACTTTGACGGCAACAATCAGGAATACAGCTCCGGCATAATAAAATATGACGCCGCCGGAAATCAGCTCGCCACCGACGGCGGGCGCCTAGCCGAGCTGCGCAATCTCAAGCTCGATGCAAAAGGCGATTGGTACGTCACTGGGACCGGCGACATCGGCAACCTCACCGGCTGGGCTCATCCAATGGCAGCGAAATACGATCCCAGCGGCCACGTTATCTGGTTCGATGATCTTGGCCCGCTGCAATTCATTTTTAATTTTCCCACCGCGCAAATAGCTCCGAATCCAGACGGCAGTGCCTTCCTGTCTCCCGTCCCCGGCGATTCTTCCACCACGCTAAGCAAGTTCAGTCCCGTTGGAGTCCGGCTCTGGACGGTGCAAAACTCCGGTCTTCTCGCGTCCAATTCCTTCGGCGATGTCTACGTAGCCGGAACAAACCTCTCCAAGTACGATCCAAACGGTATTCTGATCTGGCAGCAGCCCTTCGCTAGTTCGTCAAACCAAGCAGCCAGCCCCACGGCATTAACGCTCGCTGGCGGCGATGTCCTGCTCACCAGTACCATCCAGGGCAACAGCGCCAACGTAACCTCTTCCCTCACAATTAACTACGTGCAAGACGCCGCCAAGCTCATGCCCTCCGCCCTCACCTTCCCTAGCCAGGTCGTCGGCACACAAAGCTCCGCCAAACCGGTCGTCCTCAAGAATACCGCCGAACAATCCTCCGCTGTCACCAGCATCACCGTCGACGGCGATTTTCATCAAACCAACAATTGCCCGGCCAATCTGGGTCCCGGCGCCACCTGCACCGTTTCCATAACGTTCCTGCCCACCGCCGCCGGCACTCGCACCGGCACCCTGACCGTCAGCGACCCCTGGGCCGGCAGCCCCCAAACCGCAAAACTTACTGGCACCGGCACCGACTGAACCTTTACCCAGCCGTTAGTTATCTTGCGAACCGTCTGAAATCGCCGGACAGCGCTTGTCCGTTTGCGTTCGCCAAGAGGCCGTGCCTGGTAAGTTGCGCAAACGGACAAGCGGTTTTCATCCCCGACTCGAGACACGGTCTGCCACCTCAAATTCTTTTTGAACTCGTTCCGCGCTTAGGATGTCGCAACTGAACAAACGCGAGTTTTGGACAGTACTTTAGCCAGCCCCGAACCCGACCGGCGCAAGAACTTTCGCATCATCAACCTGCCGACGGGCGCGATGGATGCTGATCGCAAAACAATGGTCTTGACTAACCGGACCTTAATCACGACGACGCCGCAAGACTTTGAATATGACGTCCTCGTTTTGGTTGTCCTGCTAATTCCCCTTCACGTATAAATGCTTGCGCAATCTCATCCTGTAGCATTAGCTGCGATTGCAGTTCATTGGAGGCAGCCACTTTATCCGGGGCACCGCTCTTATTCTCAAGCCAAGCCCCCACGGCGTTGTAAGTCAGCTGTGCCTTGTTACGAAGGATGGCTCGGTAGACAGTGCTTGAATGAACGGCTCCATCATTGCCAGCTACAAACTCGATCACGATGCTCAGCTTATCTTCGGTTTCCAACAACGAGCTGGCGTCTGTCGAGAGCTGCTCTGGCAGCATGGGAAAATTCCTGACGCCCGTATACACAGTTGTCGTTTCTTTCGCGGCATGCTCATCAACAGCAGAACCCTTTCGGACGAAGGCATCCACGTCCGCAATCCCCACCAAGACCTTCGTGTCACCATTTGGCAACCGTTCAGCTACTTCGACCTTAGGTCGCGAACGTTCGCACTCGGCGCAACCTGCGGCGTACGCGTTTTCAAGTCCTCCAGCTGCTGCTGAACTTGGGCAGAGAACTCCGGCTCAAAGCCGTGGTCAAGCATTGCTTGCCTAGCCATCCCTTGAAGATCAATTTGATGTAAAGGAGTATCGATCATGGATGCCGTGACGTGCTTCAGGGCCGTAGATAACCATATTACCCGTAATTTCCGATTTGCGTTGGCTGCCGACCATAATCAAGGCGATGTACCCAGAAGGACTGCCGCATAAGCTTCACAAAGAATGTCCATGTGTCCTTAATCGAGAAAGCAAGATCTCTCCTAAGCGAGGCACTTACGGCGACTCCGCAATTCACGACCCAATTGCGAGCATCAGGATTTCCCAAGGCGTCGCGTGGCTTACAATACCAAAGAGACGGCAAGTTCACGCTTCTTGCAGACCAGTGAATTCTGGACCGAAAAGGACTTGTCAGCAAGATTTGGTCGCAGCTAAACCTTCCGCCGAAAGACACCGAAGTAGACGTGGGCCCACAATATCGGCGTTTGCGATGTTTGTAGCACGGTCGCTAACATATGTTCGGGACAAACAATTCAATTCTAGACCGATGCAAACAGTCGGGTTTGGCTCGATGAAGACTCGCCTGGTTCTCGTGTTTCGTGGCATCCTCATGTAGTGAATGTCTACATTCCTGGTATGGATCGCAAGAGTTAATAATGTGCAGAATTGAACAGTTGACGTGAGCTGCCTGTCGCAAAATATAAAAGGTTAGTAACTAATTTATATCGGATTTTGTGAAGTGATTACAGTATGACCGAAAAGCATATCCTACTCCTCGACAACAACCCGACTCATGTCGAGTTTTTTCGAGCGGCGCTGCTCAGCTCTAACGACGGTCCGTTCCAGGGTGAATTTGCTACGACACTCTCTCAGGGATTGGCCCTACTTCACCAGAAGCGAATTGTTGCGATCTTCGCCAATCTGTCTCTGCCCGACAGCCAGGGTCTCGATACATTCGATAGACTCTTAGAAGCGGCACCCGGTGTACCGGTGTTGATCCTTTGTGGCGGACCAGGAAGGCCTTGCCGTGGACGCCATGCGACGCGGAGCAAAAGACTACTTGCTTGAAGGTCATATCGACACGTACTCATTTGTCCGTGCCATTCGCAATATGGCAGAGCGCAAGGTGGCGGAAGAAGTATTATTTACAGAAAAAGAACGTGCCCGAGTCACGATCGACTCCTTAGGGGACGCCGTACTTAGCACCGACATCTCAGGAAATGTCACCTACCTCAATGTCGTGGCGGAACAGTTG
>JAOAPL010000050.1 GCA_025462925.1 Acidobacteriaceae bacterium | reverse complement strand
AAGCAATTCTCGTTGGATGGAAACACCAGAAGTACGCCGGTGGTCGCGGTATTCTTCAAAGTGAGCTGTCCAACGTGCCAGTACGCATTCCCATTTCTCGAACGTATCTACAAGGCGTATCCCAAAGACAAAGTGACTTTCGTTGGGGTTTCGCAAAATTCCAAAGACGAGACTACGGAATTCAACAGGCAATATGGCGTGACCTTCCCCGTGTTGCTGGATGACACCAAGCAGTACCCTGCTTCGAATGCCTACGGTCTCACCAATGTGCCTACAGTTTTTCTGGTTTCATCCTCCAGCAAGATCGAATTCAGCAGTGTGGGATGGGTGAAACCGGAGATTGAGCGTTTGAACAAGTTGGTGGCCGATGCAGCCGGCGTTCCCGTCGCAGAGATTTTCAGGCCGGGCGAAGAAGTGGTGGACTACAAAGCTGGTTGAGGATCCAAAAACTAGCCTGCGGTCGCAGGCAAAGAATAAAGAATCATGTCGATTGAATCGGAGCAGGATCTTAGAGGATTGAAGGCGATCGGCCGAATCGTCGCGCAGGTCTTGAGCAGTATGCGCAGAGCGGTGCGGCCGGGCATCACGACGACCGAGTTGGATTCGATCGCGGCCGGCGAACTTTTCCGCCATGGCGCGTTAAGTTCGCCCAAGGAAGTCTACGGATTCCCCGGAGAGACCTGCATCAGCGTAAACGATGAGGTCGTTCACGGTGTCCCGGGCAAACGCAAACTGAATGCGGGCGACATTGTGAAACTTGACGTGACTGCGCAAAAGAACGGATACGTTGCCGATGCTTGTATCAGCGTGGCGGTAGAGCCAGCGGGCGCAATCGTATCGCGTCTGATCAAGTGCGCAGAACGCGCTTTTGATGAGGCAATGAAAACCGCGAGCGCCGGGCATCGGATAAATGAGATCGGCGCAGCGGTGGAAAGAACGGTGCGCGGCGAAGGCTTCAATGTCGTTCGGGAGTTATGCGGTCATGGAGTCGGCCGAACGATACACGAGGAGCCCCTGGTTCCGAACTACTATCATCCAAGGGCGAACCGGAAACTCAGCGAAGGGCTGGTGATCACTATCGAACCGATCATCACAGCCGGAAGAGACGCCGTACATACTTTGTCCGATGGATGGACGATCCGAACGGACGATCACGCACGCTCCGCCCATTTTGAACATACTATTGTGATCACCAATGGGAACCCCCTGGTGCTTACGGCGTGAGCGAGCGTTGTTAACTTCCGTAGTTCATCGAACCAAAAATGGAGAGATCACTAATGCGTAAGGCAACCGGTCTGATTGCAGTCCTTCTCACAACGACGCTCGTCTTTTCCCAGAACAAACCGGCAAACAAGCGTTCGGTGACGGACACATCACTTCCGCCCGCCGCACAAACTGCGCTACGGAATGTGAATCCAGAGAATATCCGGCAGCATGTTCGATTTCTCTCGCATGACCTGCTCGAAGGCCGCGGGACAGGCACGCGCGGCGGCGATATCGCAGCGGAATATATCGCTACCCAATTTGCGCTCTACGGCCTGAAGCCGATGGGCGACAACGGCTCCTATATGCAGAAGGTGCCGCTTGTGGGCGTGACCACTGTGCCCGAATCCAGCAGCTTCGTCCTGCAACCGGCGAAAGGCGAGCCGATGAAGCTCGCATATAAGGACGAATACGTTGCCTATAACCAGAACCTCACCGAGAAGGTAGACATCGACGCTCCGATCGTCTTCGTGGGCTACGGGATTGAAGCGCCGGAATACAAGTGGAATGACTACAAGGATGTGGACGTCCGTGGCAAAGTGTTGCTGATGCTGGTGAATGAGCCTCCGTCGAACGATGACAATTTCTTCAAAGGCAAGGCGCTGACTTATTACGGGCGGTGGACGTACAAGTACGAGGAGGCGGCGCGCAAAGGCGCAATCGGCGTGATCCTGATTCATAAGACGGATATGGCGAGCTACGGATGGGAAGTGGTCCGCAATTCTAATAGCGGCGAGAAATCATTTCTGCGTGCGGACCATCCTCAACTCGATGCCGCGTCATGGATCCAGCTTGATGTCGCGCGGGCTTTGGCGAAAACCAGCGGCATGGATCTCGATCAGATGATGAAGTCGGCGCAATCGCGCGGTTTCCGTCCGGTGGAGATGAACGCGAAGCTCAAGGCCACGCTCGTCAGCAAGATTCGCCCGATGCAGTCGAACAACGTGATTGCCATGTTGCCGGGATCGGATCCGAAGCTAAGCTCAGAGGCTGTGATCTTTACCGCGCATTACGACCATCTGGGGATCCGGCCAGACCAACCCGGAGACAACATATACAACGGTGCCGCTGACAACGCCACTGGATGCGGCATCCTGCTGGAGATGGCCCGGGCAATCGCATCTGCGCCGCAGCATCCCAAGCGCTCGATGATTTTCGCCTCAGTCACCGCTGAAGAACAGGGCCTGTTGGGATCTGAATACCTGGGCAAGCATCCGCCCATTCCTGCGGGAAAGATCGTGCTGAACCTGAATTACGATGACCTGCCTCCGATCGGGGTTCCGGAGGAGATCGAGGTGGTCGGCGCAGAACGCACCACGTTCTATCCCACTGTGCAAGCGACAGCCAAGGCATTCGGAGTTGCAATCAAGCCGGATTCGCGGCCTGAAGCCGGACATTACTATCGGTCAGATCACTTCAGCATGGCGCGGGTAGGCGTTCCGGCATTCTCAATAAATGAAGGAATGAAGTTTGAGGGACATCCGGCGGCGTGGGGGGTGCAACAAGCAGAGGATTACACTGCGCATCGCTACCACCAGCCATCAGACGAGTACAAACCGGAGATGATCTTTACCGGAGATGCAAAAATGGCGCAGTTGGGCGTCGCATTGGGCTGGAAAGCGGCGAATGCAGCAGCCATTCCCACCTGGCGTAGCGGGGATGAATTTGAGGCGGCGCGGAAGGCGAGTCTAGGGCAGTGACACCTGCCGTATCTGGCGAGTTTATCGGTCGCTTCCACACCGGACAGGAATCACATACGTCAACGAAAGAGGCCTACTTCTGCGGGTGTTACCCTCGGCGAGTCATGGTATAGTCGGGCGTTCCAGAGTTCCACATTGGCCCTCGTTGCGGTCGGACCAATTGACTCTTCTCGATGGCATTTCCTTTCTTACAACGCGGAAATTTGGCGGACCACGCCAAGCAACTTCGCCTCGCGCAATACTCACCTGAAATCATTCTCGAAGGGCTGCTCACCGGAGTGGACAATGTCCGCACGGACGTTTATCTGAGTCCAAAGTTCGCGGAGGCTACGCGTCATCACGTGGCCAAGCTGCTGGCGAAGTACGGCAACGTTGAAGACTTCGTGGCAGAGGACGCTTTTTCGCGCGCGGTGGCGAGCGCGACCGCCACAGCCCCGAGCAGACAAGTCACGGGAAATTTTATCGGATCGCCGAAGACGCTTCCCGGACAACCAGCCGGACCGCCGAAAACGGCAGAGCCCGCAGATTTCAAAAAGGTAACTGCGGACCTGCACATTGTAGCGCTGAACCGCGCCAAGACAGACAACAGCGTCAGCATCGACCTGCTCACGAGATTAGCTGTCATAAAGCTGGTGCGCACGGAACTGACCGCGCAATTTGCGCAATTGCTGGAACGCTGCCGTGTGAAACTGAAAAACTACGAGGGGCCACGCACCGTCAATCCGCAAAAAGGCATTGAGATGCGGGAGCGGTTCGCGAAACTACAAGTCACGAAGAAGACCATCCTGCGCAAGGCGGGACAGGACATCTTCGTCACTCTCCGCGAGATCGAAAAAGAGACGCTTACAAGAATGCGACGCTCGCTTTTCGGCGATGCCGCCAGTTCGTCATACGACCTGTTTCTCAATCGCCTGCTCTTCACCGAAGATGGTCGCGACGATTTCCTGAACGCCGAGCAGTACGTGATGTTGGGCAACTACGATCGCGATCCGGACAAATTCCAGACGATGCTGGAATATGCGATTGCGTATCTCAAGTCATTGAATCTGGTTGCCGCCGGAACTTCGGATGAAGATAAGCAATTAGACGCCATGCTCAACGTGCCGGAAAACGCGCATGAACTCATGGCGGGCGGCACTCCTGATGACAACACGCCCAAGGGCAAGGCGCAGCGTGCGCTATTGAACGGGTGGGTGGGGTTCCTCGAGAAAGAGAACGTGATGGACCACGTAGTGGCGTCATATGAAGTGGTGCCGCTGCTGGCGCAGTATTCGCCGCCCATCAATCCGCAGCAGTTGAAAAATTCCATCATCTCCAAGACTGAGCGCAAACGCGTGGAGACGCTGCTCGAAGAACACGGCAGGATCTCACCGGACGGCTTGAATTCGGCCGTGAAGAAAGTGGAAGGTACCAAGGGAGTTGACCGCGCGAAGATCGCAGGCAGGTATCTGAGCGATTTCATCCGCTACCATCGCGATTTTCGCAGGTTTGAAGCGGTGCTCTCGGCGATGGACGGCATCAACGTCATCGGAGTCGCCAATGAAAAATTGCGCGAGCTTTCGGCGATCAACAACACGCTTTACGAATTCCTGCTGGCGGAAGAACAGAAACCGTCAGAAGGCAACGTCATTGACCACATCATCCTAAAGGCCGATATTCGCGACAGCACCACTCTCACTCGCACGCTGTATGAACGCGGACTCAATCCTGCGTCGTATTTCAGCCTGAATTTTTTCGATCCCGTAAACAAGTTGCTCCCGAAGTACGATGCCACAAAAGTCTTCATCGAAGGCGATGCGCTGATTCTTGCGCTCTTCGAGCGCGAAGGCGAGCAGGGCTTCGGCGTGGGTAAGACCTGCATGCTGGCAAAAGAGATGGTGCAGATCGTGCGCGCCTACAACGAGCAATCGCAAAAATCCGGGCTGCCGACCTTGGAATTGGGACTGGGCATCTGCTTCCAGGAATCCGCGCCCATGTACCTGATGGATGGCACGCACCGCATCATGATCTCCAAGGCGCTGAATGAGAGCGATCGACTATCAGGATGCAGCAAGGGCGTGCGCAAGTTCATCAATTCGCAAACCAATCCATTCAATGTTTACAGTTTCCAAACCGTGGATGACATGGAGACCGGCGGAATCCCGGACGAATTCCTGGTGCGCTACAACATCGGCGGTATCCACATTAACGGTTTGGCTTTCCAGAAGCTGCAAAAAGAGGTTTCGCTGAAATTACATGAAGTGCAGATGCAAACCATTTGGGCGATGGAAAAAGTGAAGCTCTACACAGGTGTGGTTCCTGTAGGACAAGGAATCTTTCACAAGATGATCGTGCGCGAAGGCACAATACCGTTCGTGGACTCCAAGACGTTTTCTTTCCAGCGATGGACGGAGCGGAAGTATTACGAAGTCTGCGTGAATGAAGCGCTCTACAAGCAGCTCGACCACGAGTTCCAGAGCGCCTGAAACCGCCCAACCGAAGTTTAAAACCCTGCTCTTCTGCTCTTGAACGGAATCTGCACTACGGCTTCCAAATCCACAGGCAGCCCATTCTTCATCGCCGGACGGAAGTGCCAGCGTGTGAGGGCGATCCGCGCATTCTCGTCCAACTTGTCATGAAAACCTTGCAGCACGCGGACTTCGCCCACAGTGCCGTCGGCGTGAATGATGGCGTACAGAATGACGGTGCCTTCTACGTTGTCATGGATCAGGTCCGCCGGATATGCCGGGTCAACTTTGCTGGTCGCGATAGGAGTGGAGAGTTCGCCCGGCTGTAGTGTCTGGTTGAGTTCTGCAAAGCGGATGATCCAACTGCCGCCTGCGGAAGTTAAGTTGGGCATGTTCAGCGACATCGAGTAGTACTTCTTCCCGGCAAATATCTTGTCTTCCAGCTTGCGTTCTTCACTCGGTGGCGAATAGGGCGGAGTCTGTCTTCGCGTGATGTCTGCCGACGAAGCTGCTGCGACCAATCTTTTTTTATCTTCTGCTGGCGGCGTTTTCGGCGGCAAGACAGCGGGGCCGGCGACAACGGCCGTTGTGCCCGGCTTCAATCGTGGTCCGCCGATGGTGATGGCGATAGGAGTTCCAGTTGTCTTGGCTGAGTCACTGGAATCACTGGCCGAACCTTCTCCAGGGATATCCGGAGTGCCAGCGGCGCCGGGCTTGCCTGCGGGAGTTGCAGCGAAAATGCCTGCGCGACTGGCGTCGGGAACCTTGATCTCGGCTGCGGGAGCGGCAGGACGAACATTCAGCGCGATCAGTTGTCCCGCAGCTTTGGGGCCACCGCTAAGGCTCTGCACCGAAGGTACCGGTGGTGGTGGCGCTTCCCGTTCTACGGGCACCGCCTTGGCCACAGTCTGCTCCGGCAACGCCAGCTTCGGGGCTTCCACTACGGGAGCGACCTGCGAACGAGCTATATCAATGTCATTCAATTTCCGCTTGATCGCATCCGCTTGAACTACCGGCTGAGCGACGGTCGGCGTCGCCACCTCCGGGACTCTCGAATTCCGCTTGAGATCAGTAACGTCAGCTGGGGGCTGAACGGGTGTGATGGCGAGCGTGGGAAAAGTGATCTGCGATTTCGCCAGCGAGATTGTGGGCGGCGCGGGAGTAGGCGCCGCGACCATGATATTGGGCAGCGGCACATCTTTGCGGATGATATCGGGATGCGGCGGATTGATGATGGTCTGCGCGCTATTATCGGCTGCGGGGGGGACCGAAATGATCTCCTGTCGTGAAAATTCGGGTTGGCCTTTGTGTGGGATCTTTGGTTTCGCAGCCGGCGCAGGAGCGGTCTCAAGCGCAGGCAGCAGATCATCCACTTTGTAATAAGTCAAGGTTGTATGCTGATACGGATCTTCGACAATAGGTTGCTGGGGGCCGAACCAAAAACGCCCGGTAGAAATAATGAACAGGATGACCGCCGCATGTAGAAAGCCAGACTGCCCAAAGTTGCGCCAAGGCATGGGACGCCGGACAAATACATCAGGCCAGAAATCGGCAGGCGCTGAACTAACGACAATGGGCGAGGGTGGCGGACGAAACAGGTCAGCAATATTATTGAGGAATTGCGGCCACCAGGGCTGCCATTGCACCAGCAATCGGGAAAGTGCAGGAGGATTCGCCTTCTTTAGGTAAGTTTCGGGCTGGGAAAAGTTGGATGCCTGCTGCATACTTCAGGAGAGAAGTTCGGTAGGGTGATTATAACTTGGTAAACGGCCATAAACGCCGCAAAGATGTTACGGGAGCGATGGGAAGCCGATGAGATCAGTCAAAACAGCTTTAATTTTGTTGGTATTCGCGGCGACTCTGGGGCAAAGCGCCGCGCAGCAGAAGACATCCCCGGTGGCGGCACCGGAAGATATCTCCGGGATGTACTCTTTCGAGCATGAAGGAGAATTTGTCCAGATCACGATCGACCCCGGCAAAGCGGAGGACGCGGGCAAGCCTACCATCGTGAGCGGCTTTGTTTCGCGTTACGGAGATCTCGAGAGCGACAGAGGCGTATTCCTCGATCACTTTTTCAGCAAAGGCGCGCTGCAAGACCACAAGCTGACGTTCACCACAAAAACCGTGCACGGTATCTGGTTTGAGTTTTCCGGGTCTGTGGAGCGAGGTGACGCAAAGACCCGCACCGCTGAGGGCTATTTCGTTCTGAAGGGAACGCTGAAAGAGAACACCATCGCTGCCGATAAATCGGTCTCATCGAGATCGCGCGAGATGAGGATGAAATCCTTCCCCAATCTCGACGATGATCAGGCGCAGAGATAAATCAGTGGGCTTTTAGTGCCCTTCGGCTTCCAGGAATCTTTCCACTTCTATTGCTGCCATGCAGCCTGTACCCGCGGCAGTGATCGCCTGGCGATATCGCCGGTCCTGCACATCGCCAGAAGCAAAGACACCGGGGATCTTCGTGAAGACGTAATTGTTGGTGATCAGATAGCCGTCGGCGTCGGTATCGAGCTGACCGTTCACCCACTTTGCATTCGGCTCATGTCCAATGCCAAGAAACATGGCGCTGGTGGGAAAGTCGTAGACCTTGTCCAGCTTGCAGTCGCGAAGCTTGAGGCCGGTGACCTCATGTTTTTCCGGTTCGTAGACATGCTCAACAATGGTGTCGGGCAAGAAATGGATTTTGTCGTTGGCGCGCGCGCGGTCCAGCATGATCTTCGACGCGCGAAAAACATCTCTGCGATGAATCAGCGTAACCTTGCTGGCAAAGCGGGTAAGAAAGAGCGCTTCTTCCATTGCCGAATCACCGCCACCGATTACCGTGATCTCTTTATCGCGGAAGAAAAATCCGTCGCAAGTGGCGCATGAGGAGACGCCGTGTCCGATAAGCGCCTGCTCGCTGGGTAATCCCAGCCATCGCGCGGACGCTCCGCTAGCGATGATCAGCGTGCGCGTCTGAATCGTTTCTTTGCCCAAGTCCAACGTGAATGGGCGATTGGTGAGATCGGCCTTCACGATGTGTCCGGTCTTAAACTCTGCACCGAAGCGCGCCGCCTGCGCCTTCATATTGGCAATGAGGTCCGGTCCTTGAATGCCTTCCGGCCAGCCGGGAAAATTCTCGACCAGCGTGGTGAGCGACAGTTGTCCGCCCACCTCATGGCCTTCAATGACCAGTGGTTTCAGGTTCGCGCGTGCAGCATAGAGCGCGGCGGTGAGTCCGGAACATCCGGTGCCAACGATAACGGTTTCACGTACAAGGTTATTCATCTGTGGTTATTAGATTACTTCGGTGGAGGTAAGTTGCAATGATAACAAAGCCAGCCAGGAGCGAGAACATTCCGCCGCCTAGTGAAACGAGAACTCGAATTTGGCGCGTTTTTTGAAGTGATCGTAGAAGAATTCATAACCACCTCTGTTGTCGCGGTCAATCGAAAATAGAAGCTCAGACTTGCCATCATTGTCATAATCGCCCGCATCCACCAGCCACATTCCTTGAGCAAGGTACTGAACCGAGTTCTTCGGATCGGCCGTGAACCATGGGTCATCAATTTCAAAACCAGCCTCCACGTCCTCGCAGTCAATCGCACCTGCCAGATGCAGTCGAGCAATTGTCCACCCCTCCCTCGAGGAATAGGACTTGACAACCTTTAGATCTTCTTTGCGGTATGAGAGCGGCTCTAACTTGGATTCATGTGTGGACTCATCCTCAACGGCGCTGCAAAGCTTGGGGAATTTGCGTCGAAACTGCTGGTAAAGCCGACTGACAATATCAACTGATAATTGAGAGGGTTTCCATGATTCTGGGTCCTTGAAAAACCCATGTGAGTTTGCGACCAGCGGCCGATACAACGGAGTGTCCTCATATCCGCTGTATTCGGTTGATCTCCTCCCAATAGTCGGAATGAGGTCCGGTGCCGTAATTTCTTGCAGACCTACATGAGAATATTTCTTAAAGTCCGCGGGCGTACGACCTGTAACATGACCCAAACTTCGCCCGTCGAAGCTTATCGTCCAAGTTACCTGGCGAGGATACTGCGAAGAGATGGTCTCCAGGCAATTCTGATCAGGGCAGTTGCTTGGAAAACTCTGCCAGTCGTTACCCTCTTTGCTAAATAAAACTCGGACGCCGCGCCGGTCACCTTCGCCTGCATAATTACCCGGAACGTCTTCCAGCACACCCAATAAAGTCTTTTGCCCTGACATCGTCGAGACGACGGTGGTAAGGCCAAGAATTATCAAGATAATGCGGGAACTCATGATTTCTATATTCACTCAATCCTTGGAATCTTCCAGGAGAAAGGAAGCATTACGGCTCTGGCGGGGCTGGCTTGGCGTTCTTTGCCGTCTTTGTGGACGGCGGCTTTGCCGATGCAGGCTTGGTCGAACTCTCTTTCGGCGCGGCGCTCAGCCACGCGAGTTCACTGCGAAACATACCGGTTAATCCAAGGGATTTTCGGTACCCGGCCATCACTTTCGACGAATCGCTGAAGATGCTCTCATAGCTGCTTTGGTCTGCGTTCTCGCACCTTGCAAGCGCGATAGAGGGTTTGCCGAAGCGTTCCACCTTGACGTGCGATGCCGGAGTATCGGTCTGAAGCGCGGTGCCGGGCGGAGCTGCGGATGCGGAGATGTTGTCCTCAATGGAGATGAGCAGCAGATCCTTGGGATCCTTTGCTTTAAAGACCAGCACCTCCTGCGTCTCTTTGGGGTCGGCACTCAGCGAGTACTGCACGACGTTGAATACTGGATCGCCGGTCAGCTCGCGACGCAGGCGGATGTAGCGCGCGGCATCGGCGCCAGGGACGCTGGTGCGTCCACGCGTGACTTCAAAATCAGGCGAGAACACCGCTCTTTTCGGGACCTTTTTCAGGGCGTCGGCGATCTCCTGCTTCTCCGTATCAGAAGGCGCGCACACGTTCAGAATATTGACCTTGACCGGAGGGGTCTGTGTGGCAGGTTTAGGTTCAGCCTGCGCGGGCGCAGTTGGAGCCGGGACCTCCTGGGCGAAGACCGGGGCGACGAGAAAGACCATCGCAAATCCGACGATGTACTTGGTCTTGAACATTCGTGAAATTGTAACAGCGCCCGCGCCGCGCTCAACCGATTAATCGCGATGGCCGCTGCTACAATCTGCTTATGGCAAACCTGACGCTGGTTTACGGAATGCGATTACTGCCCGCTGAGGACATCATCGAAGTGGGTGAGGCTCCAGTGAAGCTACGCAACGGCAATACCGCGCACGTGACTATGCATGTTCTGGAAGGCAGCAAGAAGCAGATTGAGGCGCAATTGAAGCAAAGTCTCGACGCATTTTTCGAACTGTATCCCGAGATTTAATCGCGGGATCGTTAGGCTGCTCTTTCGCCCATCATGAGGCGCAACTGGCCCACCAATCTTCTCATCTCCACGGGTTTGAACAGGACAGGAATCCCCTGATTCTCGAGCAAGTCCACGATTTCGGGTTCGGCGTAACCAGTCAGCAACAGGCAAGCAATATTCGGTTGCGCTTCCCGCGCCTTGTTGATGACATCCACACCGGAGACGCCGCCCTTGAGTGCCAAGTCGGCAATGATGGCTTCCACCCGCTCCGACTTCAGCACCGCCAAAGCCTCTTCCATGCCGCCCGCTTCGGAGGCGCGATAACCGAAGTGCTCAAGGATAGCCTTCAGCGTATAAACCACTGTGGGCTCATCGTCGACGATCAAGATGTGACCGCATTCGTGCGTCATCAGTAGCTTCCCGCTCGACCACGCGTAGGAATTTTACCTCTGCCTGGTTGAACCAACTCGGCAATTCGAGCTTTGCACAGCGTTGCTGCCCATGGTATAAGGCTCGTCACCTAAGCCGTGAGTACTAAGATTCCAATCCGCGGTTGTTTGCTGCTTGTAAAGTTGGTCTGGATCGCAAGTCTCTGCTTCGCCATCCAGCAACCCGACGACCCATTGCAGACTGCTCTTCCCGCCAACTCAGCATTTTCTCTCGAGGAACTTTCGCAGCGGGCCGGCATCATCTTTGCGGGAACCGTAGCGAAAATCGAAATGCCCGCAGAATCTCTCACTGAATCTACGCGGATGGTGCACATCACCTTCAGGGTGGATGACGGCATTCTCAATGCGAACTCCGGCGAATTGATAAAGGTTAGCGAGTGGGCAGGCTTGTGGCGGCCGAGTGCTGGACAGAGATATCGCCTGGGGGAGAGGCTGCTGATGTTTTATTACCGCCCAAGTGCCTCCGGCTCAACCAGTCCTGTTGGCGGCGCTGCCGGACGATTCGCCATATCGGTGCGCGACCAGATTCATCTCACAGCGGAACACAAGCAGCTTCTCTTCAGGTCCGCCCGGCTGCGGGGATTCGAGCCAGAATTGAACACCGATCCAGCCGATAAACAAGGCAGCGTAGCTCTCACCACTGTTGCCCGTGCCCTGCGGCTCGTGGTGGCGCAATAGTCCCAATTTACGAAAACAGGACAACTTTAAATTTTTCGTTTCGGGACACTGCCAGCCTGTAACTATGGCCGTCGCAGCTTTGCGCCTGCTCACCATGCGCCCTCCCGGAAAAATCGGAACTCTCACGTTGTTGGCGATTTTGGTATTAGTACCGATCGTTTTCGTCTCCCAGTTGCGTGGAGGAGGCGTTCTTTATGTTGCCGGAGTGAGCGGGTTCGATCCGAACGCGGAGGGTAAGCCGATCACCTGGGCCAACGGTGCCATCGTCTATTTCACTGACCAGGGCGATGCCGGCCCAATGCTGCCGCAATCGACAGCAAACGCATTCGTAGCCGACGCGCTTTCCCGATGGACATCCGTCTCCACAGCGGCATTGACGGCCACTCGCGGCGGTGCGCTCGCGGAAGATGTCAACGGAACAAACGTGACTAACTCGGTCGATGGCATTGCGCTGCCCCTCGACATACAAGCATCGGCTACGAACAAACCTCTGGCCATTGTTTATGACAACGATGGCCAGGTCATCGACGCGCTGCTCGGGGCCGGTGCAAGCGATGCATCCATGTGTGCAACAAATTCGGTGATTGGGGGTGCCGACCGCTTCAGCACTGACGCTCACATCATCCACGCTCTGATCGTTATCAACGGACGCTGCGCGCAGAATGCGTCCGATCTGCCGCCGTTGAAATACCACCTCATCCGCGTGCTGGGACGGACGCTGGGCCTGGACTGGTCACAGGCAAACAACAACGTTCGCACCGGTATGCCTTTTCCCAGCAGCGAAGACTTCGCCGGTTTTCCTCTGATGCATCCGTTGGAACCGTTCTGCGCTTCGGCGATCACAAATTGCATTGCTAATGCCGATCAGCTGCGCATGGATGACCGCGCGGCCGTCTCCAGACTATATCCAGTAGTTACACAGAACATCTCCGCATTCAGCGGGAAGCAGTTGCTGTCTTCCAATACCATCCGCATTCACGGCAGTATTTATTTTCCTGACGTGCACGGCAATCCGGGGCAGCCGATGCAGGGAGTGAACGTGGTAGCGCGACTGATGGATCCCAATACAGGATTGCCATCGGAAAGATATGTTGCTAGTTCCGTCTCTGGATTTCTATTTCGCGGCAACGCGGGGAATCGTGTCACCGGGCTCGGAAGCAGCCAGCGATTCGACACTTTCGGGTCAAGCCAAAGATCGGTGGAAGGATTTTATGATCTCGCCGGGCTTGAATTGCCGAATGGGCAACTGACCGCGACGTATCAGATCACGGTGGAAACCGTGGACCCGCTGTACAGTGGCGAATTCACAGTAGGGCCGTATTCCTCTGGGGTAGTCACTCCTTCGGGGACGACCCCAGCGGTTCTTATCTCCGGACTCAGCGCCGGGTCCGATATTTCCAAAGACATCGTAATGGGAGGAAGCCGGATTGCTCGTCCGACAGTGGACGCGACGGAGCCAAACTCATTTTTTACACCCAGCCCGATTCCATCCAGCGGCCAGTGGTGGGGATCCCTGAACGGCTATGGGGACGAAGATTTCTTCACCTTCTCTGCCCACGCAAACCGCACTTTCAGCTTGCAGGTGATATCGCTTAACGAAGCCCTCCTGCCTACGAACGGCAAAGCGCAGCCGGAGTTGGGGCTGTGGCACTCATCTGATCCAACGACAGTGCTCGCAATCGCGGATGCATTCAACGGGCCATCTCTGGGCGTGACGGAGTTGGCTGCGAGCTTGGATGCCACGCAGTCATTCAAGCTCGGCATTGTTGACTATCGCGGCGATGGAAGGCCTGATTTCCTGTACCACGCGCGGTTCTTGTACGCAGACACGGCGAGCCCGGCTCGAATCAATGCTGGAGGCGTTCCCATCGGCATCCGCGGCATCGGATTCCGACGCGGAATGTCGCTGACTGTTGGCGCCGCCCCGGCTGCGATCATCGCTGTCGATGAAAACCAGATCTTCGCCACTGCGCCTGCATTGAATGGCGGTGTGCAGGACATCACCATCACCGATCCAAGCACTGGTGCGGCGACTGTAATGACCGGCGCAATCACTTATGGCCTGATATCGGGAGATCATTTGATCATCGTGAGCAGTGGCAATCCGCTGATCGCCGTCGGTGCTGATACTCCCAATCCCATCGTGATTCGAGCCGTGGCAGTAGACGGCGTCACACCGCTCCCGGGAGTGAACATCGATTTCTCCGTTTCACCTTCGGCTTCGCAATTCACTGTATGCGGCAGTAGTTCGTGCGCATTGACCGCAGACGCAAATGGAGAAGCCTCAGTTGTGCTTACAGTGAGATCAGCGGGGTCGAACACCGTTTCCGCGACACTGGCCAATGGCGAACACGCCGATGCGACTATAAATGGAACCTCCACGACCACACTGTCAGCCGTAAAGCCGATCACGACT
>JAOAPL010000288.1 GCA_025462925.1 Acidobacteriaceae bacterium | reverse complement strand
ACGGCGTAGGAATAAAGAAACAGCGCCACCGCGCCGATGCTCATAGAACGCGCTTCGGTGGCGGCGGTTCCCTTCCCCAGGTTCATTACCGTCAGGCCCAACGTCGCCAATGCCACTGAAGGAGCGGCCCCGAACAGTCCTGCAAATGTCTTTGGTTTGAAGAGGTCAGAGATGACAGCAAACAGCGAGACTACGAGGCCGCCAATTACAAATCTTAGTAGGCGCTCCTTCACTGGCGGAGTCCTCCCAGGTAGCCCACTACGCTGCTGTGCCTTTCTTAATTGAGTTGGCGTGGAGCGGAGCGGCTTCTTTCGGTCCCTTCGTGCCCAGTACTTTGAACTTAGAACCATCCTGTTTGTGATAATTTACGAAAAATTCTCCGAGTTCTTTGAGCAGGGCCTGGTTAAGTTCGGAAATATCTTTCAGATCCGAGTGCGTGTGATTGTGTTTGGCAACCGCCACCAGCCGGTCATTGCGTTCCGTCTCCCCATCTTCGGTTTGCTCGCCTTCGATCACGCCGATGAGGCGGCTCTCGATGAGGCAGCCCGGGAAGGCTGGCGCATCCATGAGCAGCAGCACATCAATGGGGTCGCCATCATCTGCCAGCGTGGATGGAACAAAACCGAAGTCGTAGGGAAAGACCATCCCGTCCGGCAGCACTCGGTTCAATTTGAATGACCGCAGCGCGGGATCAAATTTGTATTTATTCCTGCAGCCCTTGGGCGTTTCAATCACGACCTGAATGATCGACTTGTCCTGCTTGTTGAAAGGCTTCAGAACAGTTGGTGCGGCAATTGCATTTTTGGATTTCTTCGACATGTTTCAGCTCGGAATGTGCTCGCTCCGGCTCTGAGATGGGCCTGTGTCTTGCCTAGTTGCATGGAAGAAAGTCGTAGACCCTAGGTTTAAGGAGTGGCTGTGAATGCACTGTCCCTGGCTTGGAGTAGGGGAGTATGATGTGAGCAGCTTAGTTATTTGGCTTGATCCGAAGCAAGGAATGGAGCAAAAAAGGACCGTCTCTGCCTGGTCGAGATGCGCCGTTTGTTCCGTTGCGAGGAGGTGAAAGCCATGCGTCGCCACATTTCAAGTATCACTCACTTCTACAGAACTTCCTTCTCAGTCGCGATCGCCGTGTTTCTGCTGGCTGCCTTGTGCGTCGCTCAAACCGGCGCTCCAAAGTATGACTCTTCCACTGAAACGAAATTAAAAGGCACTGTAGAAGAGCTCAAGATGCCCCCGAATGCGAAAGAGATCGCGCACCTTTTGGTCAAGGACAGCACGGGCACCTTTGATCTTTACCTGTGCCCCAAGTCGTTCATAGACGACATGGGCGTGACCTTCGCTAAAGGCGATGAGGTTGCGTTCACCGGGTCGAAAGTGAAGCAAGGCGCCGGCGAAATGATCCTTGCACGCGAAGTGGTGAAGGGCACCGACACGCTGATTCTGCGCGATGATAAGGGCAATCCTGTGTGGAGTTGGAAGCACTAGCAGAACATCGACGAAGTTATTCGCTCCCCGCCTTCCCGCGCATCCGAAGCTAATCGGCTTCCGTTTGCGCCAATCCTGCTTTCTTTTCTTTTAGTTCGTCAGCGGGTTCTGGGCCGCTTTTGTCGCGCCTCCGTTCCCTGATGTCGAGAGCCGACGATTCGGCATCGATCGGGCTACTTGTGAGCTGGTCAGCCGCTTCTCTGGGTTTGTTCGGCACGAAACAGTGTCGTGCAGCCCGGAGCCGATAGGATCGAAGCTGATATTTTGCGCACGGTGTTGGCCGACTACAATTGTCGCGAATCGAGCACTGTGCCAATCAAAGCAAAAGAACGCAGGACGGGCGAGACTGAATGGTTTGACCTGGTCGCAATTGGCGCGTCCGCAGGAGGTCTGCCCGCATTAAGTGAAGTGCTTGCAGGTATCGGATCATCGTTTCCTGCAATTGTCGTGGTACAACACCTTGATCCGAGACACAAGAGCCTTCTGGCCGGACTGCTATCACGAAAAACTGCAAGGCCGGTTAAAGAAGCCGAGGATGGTGAACGCATCTCTCCGAACACGGTTTACATTGGACCTCCCGACCAACACTTGCTCGTGACCGGAGGCAAAATCCAACTCGCGCATTCACGCTTGATCCGGTTTTCCAGACCCTCCATTGACGTTATGTTCGGTTCGGTTGCAGCGACATGTCGCGACCGCGCGATCGGTGTTATTCTCAGCGGTTCGAACCGGGACGGATCTGACGGAATCTGCGCTATCCATGGGGCCGGCGGGGTCACCCTGGCGCAAGAACCCTCCACTGCGGAGTTTCGGGTAATGCCCCAGGCTGCAATCGATACCGGGTGCGTGGATCATGTGGTCCGCCTCAACGCTATGGGAAGAGCTCTCGCCAAACTGTTTGTAGAGGGTAAGGTCCGGAAATGAGCGCCGATGTTCCACTGAATGAACTGCTGCACGAACTCGCCCAGCAGCGAGGCTTCGACTTTCGCGGCTACAAAAGAACCACGCTTGAGAGGCGATTCCGCAGGCGCATGTTCCAGCTCAGCCTCGGTACCTATGGCGAATATAGGGACTACATCCGCAAACACCCGGACGAAAATAGCAAGCTTCTGAACACGATTCTCATAAATGTGACCGAGTTTTTTCGTGATCCACCAGCCTGGGAGATTATCCGCCACGAGATTCTTCCCTCTTTGCTCAAATCACTAAAGCCAGGACACTCGTTCCGGGTGTGGA
>JAOAPL010000267.1 GCA_025462925.1 Acidobacteriaceae bacterium | reverse complement strand
GATCTGCGGTGCGCCTTCCAGGTCAGCCACAGTGCGGGCCACCTTCAGGATGCGGTCGTGGGCACGCGCGCTGAGACCTTGCTGGTCATCGCACGCTCGAGCAATCGCTCGCATTCGGTTGAAAGCTCGCAATAGGCTCTAATCTGGCGAGTGCCCATTTGCGCATTGGAGAAGATACTCTCCCCGGCAGCGGCAAAGCGATTAAGTTGGATCTCACGGGCGCGCAAGACACGCTCGCGGATCTGCTTTGAGCCTTCCGGCCCTGCTCCGCCGCGTAGTTCTTTATAGTTCACGGCAGGAACGTCGATATGAATGTCTATGCGGTCAAGCAGCGGACCGGAAATCTTCGACACATACCTCTGGATCACCTGCGGCGAGCAATGGCACTCACGAGACTTGTCATTAAAAAATCCGCAGGGACACGGATTCATCGCCGCTGCCAGCATAAAACGGGCGGGGAAAGTCAGCGACATGGCGGCCCGGGCAATGGATACCGTTCCATCCTCAAGCGGTTGCCGCATGACTTCCAGCACATTGCGCGGAAACTCAGGGAGTTCATCCAGGAAGAGAACGCCATTGTGCGCGAGCGAGACTTCGCCCGGGCGCGGGATCATGCCGCCGCCGATCAGGCCAGCGTCGGAAATTGTGTGATGAGGCGAGCGATAGGGTCGCGTTCCCACCAATCCGGCATTGGCATCAAGCACACCTGCAACGCTGTGGATCTTCGTTGTCTCTAGCGCCTCTTCGAAGGTGAGCGGAGGCAGGATTGTGGGAATGCGTTTCGCCAGCATCGTCTTGCCGGAGCCGGGCGGCCCGATCATGAGAATGTTGTGTCCACCTGCAGATGAGACCTCGAGCGCGCGCTTGGCGGTGTGCTGTCCGCGGACCTCTTTGAAATCGACGGGGAAATGCTGGACTTCCGCCAGCAGCGCGGCAGTGTCAACGGTGACCGGAGTTACTCCATTCCCCGTGTTGAGGAAATGCACGACATCGATCAGTGACTTCACCGGATAGACAGTCAAACCGGCGACGACCGCCGCCTCACGCGCATTCACTTCGGGAACGATCAAGTTTTTGATCTTGCGATTGCGAGCGGCGATCGCGATAGGAAGAGTTCCGCGCACACCGCGCAAGCCGCCGTCGAGACTCAGTTCGCCGACGAGGACGTAATCCGGCAATTCCTTTTTGTTCAAAGCGCCGTATGCACCGAGGATCCCCATGGCCATGGGGAGATCGAAGCCCGAACCCTCTTTCTTGATGTCGGCGGGAGCGAGATTCACGGTGATGTGCGTCGGAGGGATGTCATATCCGCAATTTTTCAGCGCAGCGCGGATGCGCTCACGGCTTTCTCGCACGGCGGCATCCGGCAGTCCGACAGTGGTGAAGTTGTCCTTATCGAGCTTGATGGTGGAGACATCGACTTCGACTTCGATGATGCTGGCGTCGATTCCAAAGACAGCGGCACTGAGAGTTTTGAATAACATTTTTGGGGGACCGGAAATGAATTGCGGAGTATAGCCTGCCAAGCGCCTAGCCCAACATAAAAACGCATTTGTTCCGAAATCCGGAACTCTCCTTTACAACCTTGCATTTGGCTTGATAGAAAGACTGCGAACGCAAATCCTTACAAATGCAGATTGCCCTCACAGCCGCCACGGCCCTTTCTCCGCTGAAATCCATTCCACATGCAGTGGTCGTTTTCGATACTGACGATGGCACGATCATCAAAATCGGCCCGCGGGATGCCGTCGAGATTCCAACCGCAGCGAAGCACATTGATTTTGGCGATGCCATCCTTGTGCCCGGCTTCATCGACATACACATTCACGGCGGCGCGGGACACGACGTGATGGAAGGCGACGCGTCGGCTCTTGCGGCTGTCGAGAGCTCGATCGCGCGTCACGGTGTAACCAGCTACTGTCCTACAACAGTCACCGCGCCGTTGGACAAGACGCTTGCCTCACTCGAAAAACTTGGGCGGGCTGTGAAGGAGAACGGCAGAGATCGCACGGTGCGCGCTCGACCCGTCGGCTTGCACTTGGAAGGTCCGTTCATTAGTTCGGCAAAGTGCGGCGTTCACCCCGTGCAGGACATCGCGGCGCCATCGCTGGAGTTGTTCGAAAGATTTTGGGCCGCTTCGCAGGGGACTATCCGCGTAATGACTATCGCTCCGGAGCTGCCCAATGCCGCGGAACTCATCCGCGAAGCCACAACACGCGGAGTGCGTGCCAGCCTGGGACACTCCAACGCTGAATCCGCTCCGACCAAGTCTGCGATTGATGCGGGCGCTCGACATGCCACGCACACCTTCAATGCCATGCGCAGCCTCAACCATCGTGATCCCGGGATTTTGGGCGTGGTCCTCAGTGATGAGCGCCTCAGCGCCGACATCATCGTGGATGGCATTCACGTTGCCCCGGAGATCGTGAAGATATTTCTTGCGGCAAAAACGGAAGAACGCGCCGTTTTGATTACCGACGCCATCAGCGCCACCGGCATGCCCGATGGGCGATATCGGCTAGGGACCTTCGAAGTAGAAGTGAAAGGCGCCACTTGCTTGCTCGACGGACATTTGGCCGGCAGCGTCCTCACAATGGATGCCGCTGTCCGCAATGTGATGGCATTTGCTCAATGGGACCTGCAACGCAGTGTGCGTCTGGCAACTCTGAATCCCGCTCGATTGCTTGGGATAGACGATCGCAAAGGTTCACTCGAAGACGGCAAAGACGCAGACATCGTGGTACTTAGCGCTTCTGGGCAGGTGATTCGGACGATTGTGGGAGGCGTTGGAACCTAACGTCGCTTGTCACTCAGAGTCTTTGCTGGTTGCATGTTCGTAGTATCTATCGAAAGAAGGTGTGATCTATGGCGAACTTTGGTGGCAGAGTTATCGACGCAGATGGGCCCACAAATCCGTTCGGCAGGTTCACGTTGGCTGCCTTCGTAGCGGCCGTAGTTGTGATTCTTCTGTTCATGTCAGTGACCACGATCGGACCCGGCGAAGTAGGCGTGATCACGCTCTTCGGTCGCGTAACGGACGAAGTCCTCTACTCTGGCCTTCATTTTGTCAGCCCGTTGAAGCGCGTACATGAGATCTCCGTACGCACACAATCGGTCAAGGAATCGGCGTCGGTTCCATCGAGCGAGGGGCTCGTAATTAACCTGGACACCTCACTCGTCTTCCACGTCCGACCTGAACAATCGTCCGCGCTCTTCCGCGAGATCGGTCCGCATTACATTGAGATCATCGTAGAACCCACATTGCGCTCGGCGATTCGCGAGGCCACGGCTTCGCACAGCGCCAACACGCTTTATTCCAGCGCTCGCGAGGAAGTGGCGAGCCAGATCAGAGAACATCTCAACATGGAATTGGGAAAACGCGGTATCGAAGTGGAACAGATACTCCTGCGCGATATCCAACTCCCGGCTACTCTTCGAGCTTCGATCGAATCCAAACAGCAAGCGGAACAGGAATCGCTGGCGATGAGCTTCAAATTGCAAAAGGAAAGACAGGAAGCCGAGCGGAAGCGCATTGAGGCCCAAGGTATCCGCGATTTCCAGCAGACCGTCTCACAAGGGATCAGTCAGCAATTGCTGGAATGGAAAGGAATTGAAGCAACTGAGAACTTGGCCAAGAGTCCCAACACGAAAATCGTTGTGATCGGGAATTCAAAAAATGGGCTGCCTTTGATCTTGGGACAATAGAACAGGGCAGCTCTCTGCTTTTATCGTTCGACGGCCATCGCCACGGCGTTTCCGCCACCGAGGCACAACGCGGCGATTCCCTTATGCGCGTCGCGGCGAATCATTTCGTAGATAAGCGTCACTAGAACGCGGGCGCCGCTTGCGCCGATGGGATGTCCCAGCGCAACCGCTCCTCCGTTCACGTTGACCTTGTTCATGTCGAGCCCGAGTTCGCGGATCACGCCCAGCGCCTGAACTGAAAATGCTTCGTTCAACTCGTACAGGTCAACGTCTTCGTTCTTCCATCCGGTTTTCTCCCAGATCTTGCGAACAGCACCCACGGGCGCCATCATCACCCACTTGGGATCGACTCCGCTCGTGCTTTGCGCCACAATGCGCGCCATCGGCTCCACTCCGAGCTGCTTTGCGCGGGCGTAGCTGGTAACCACGACGGCCGCCGCTGCGTCGTTCACTCCGGGAGCATTGCCCGCAGTGACGGTTCCATCTTTCTTGAATGCTGGCTTCAACTTGCTCAGAGTCTCAATGGAAGTATCTTCCCGAGGCGATTCGTCTTTTTCAAACTTGACCGGAGCCTCACCCTTTTTCTTTGCAGGCAGCTCAACCGGAACCACTTGTGATGAGAATCGGCATTCCTTCCACGCGGCGATCGCCTTGCGATGCGAGTTCACTGCGAACTCATCCTGCTCCTGACGAGAGATGCCGTATTTTTCCGCGACGTTCTCGCCGGTGTTTCCCATGTGGTAGTTGTTGTAGATCTCCCAGAGTCCATCATGGACCATCGAATCGACGATCTGTGAGTTGCCCAATCGATATCCCTTACGCGCCTGCGGGAGAAGATACGGAGCATTGGTCATCGACTCCATGCCACCGGCAACAACGACGTCGCTGTTGCCCGTCTGAATAGCTTGCGCTGCAAGTCCGACGGCTTTCAATCCGGATCCGCAAACTTTGTTGATGCTCAACGCGCCAACGGAATCCGGCAAACCTCCACCGAGGGCGGCCTGTCGGGCGGGGTTTTGTCCGAGACCGGCAGAGATCACATTGCCCATGATGCACTCGTCCACTTGCGCAGGATCGATCTTGGCGCGGGTGACGGCCTCGCGCACCGCAATGGCCCCGAGTTGAACGGCGCTGAAGTCGGAGAGGGCTCCCTGGAATTTACCGATGGGCGTGCGCACGCCGGAGATAATCACGATGTCGCTGTCTTTATATGCCGCCATTCTGCTGCTCCTTGCTACTGGTTCTTTAATTACTCGAATGAGAACTGTCCATTATAAGATGGCCATGGCCGCCGCAGGATGCAAACTGTGATGCCAACTACTCTCTATGGACAACGAACCGGTTCCTATAACCCAGGATGTGATTGAGTCACCGATCGGACCTCCAGCCGTGCAGCCCGGGCCGGCTGGCCACAAGCCGGTTGCCTCCTATCTGCACACTGCGCTGGTAATTGTGATCATGGTTGCTGTCGCGATGATGACGGCGGCAACCGTAAAAGGCACAGCGGACGCCAAAGGGCCATTCGCGCAATACATCGCCACCATCATCTGGCTGTGGCTATTGGCAGCCCTGGTTGCGTTCGGCATTCGACGCAATGGCGCGAGCGTTAGAGAAGTCATCGGAACACCTTGGCGGAGTTTTGACGATGCGCTGATGGACCTCGTGATCGCGGGCGGGTTCTGGATCACCTCGGCGCTTCTTCTAGCTGGACTCAGGTACGTCGTGAGCCCGGGGTCAATGCCTTCTGGCGCTGACCCGGGAGCGCTGAAGGACTCCATCAAGCACATCGCTCCCCTGCTTCCGCACACCTCACGGGAAATATTTTTTTGGATCCTGATGTCGCTCTCGGCCGGCTTCTGCGAGGAGTTTGTCTTCCGCGGATACCTGCAAAGACAATTCACGGCGCTCACGAAAAACGCCTCTTTGGGAATTGTGATCTCCGCCCTGATCTTCAGCGTGGGACATCTTTACCAGGGCGGATTGCAAATGGCCTTGATTGGCGCGTATGGCGCGATGTTCGGAATACTCGCGTACTTCAGAAAAAATCTGCGTCCCGGTATGATCGCGCACGCATGGCAGGACATTCTCAGCGGAGTCGCGCTGAGTTTTCTGCTGCAACACGCTGGAAAATAATTCCGCCCCCGACCGGAGCGCTCGAAGAGTGACGTGGCGGCTTCACTTTTTTCTTGACATCGTTTTTCAATGACTCTATACATTCAAGAAATGCAACTGAGCATCGTTGCTGACTCCATCTACGATGGAAAAGGGAGAATAGACAACATGGCAACCAAGAAAAAGGCCGCAAAGAAAAGCGCCAAGAAAAAGAAGTAACAACTGAAACAGGCAACTAAGGGGACGCGAGAGCGTCCCCTTTCTTTTTTCCGCAAATTTTTTCCCGATGATTTCTCTCTGCTTCATCCAGCTTCTCTCATAGAATGATTCTGCATTTACTCGGGAATCTTATGAACTCGAATCTTATAAACTCAATGCTGGTCGGGTCCGCGGTAATCAATCTCATTGTGCTGGTAATCGTCTTCCTGCTTTGGAGGCGGGGCGGCGCGAACGCAGGCGAGGGCTCGTCGCAAGTGGCACAACGATTGGAATCGCTGGATCAGGGCCTCTCCAACAAATTCACTGACCTGTCCGTGCGGTTGGAAAAGACCCGCGGCGAACTCAACCTGGAACTCACCCGCCAGCTCTCTGATGGATTATCGAACGTGCGCTCCGCCGTCGAATCGCAACTGACGAAAGGTCGCGAAGAGCAGACCGGATCGCTGGCCATCGCGATCACCAACCTCGAAGGCAAATTCGACCTGCTCACGCAACGGCAATCGCAGAACGCGCAA
>JAOAPL010000254.1 GCA_025462925.1 Acidobacteriaceae bacterium | reverse complement strand
TGGTCCAGAGAAGTTGTGCGTTCCGCGTAAAGCGCATGAAAAAGCTGCCGGGCGCGGTACGAGGGTTCGTCGGCTTCTTCCGCGATTTTCGTAAGTTCTTGAAGATCAAGACCTAAAAGAACTTTTTCCTTTGGTTGTTCCTGCATCTAACTCAGGCCGGAAGCTATTTGCCGCCCGGAAATCCTATTTTAGAAGAGATTCGGGTAAAAGCGTATTGCTTTGCGCATAAGTCATTGTCTTTATGATACTTACAAGTGGCGCAACGTCGTCCTCGCGACTGTGTGAAAATAGGTTCATGGATGAGGACCGCAACATTCGGCGCGAGGTGCTGCCCAACGGATTGAGCATCATCACCGAGGAGATGAAGCATATTCGCTCCATCTCGATAGGGATCTGGATCAAAACCGGTTCCCGTGATGAAGACTTGCAGTGGAACGGCATATCGCACTTTGTTGAGCACATGGTCTTCAAGGGCACGCAGCATCGCTCCGCAGAAGAGATCGCGCGGCAGGTCGATTCCATTGGCGGCAACATTGACGCATTTACCGCGAAGGAGTGTGTCAGCTTCAGCGTAAAGGTGCTCGACCAACATCTTCCGATTGCGCTCGACGTACTCAGCGATTTGGTGCTGAATCCTGTGTTTGATGCCCAGGACATCACCCGCGAGCGCGGCGTCATCCTGGAAGAAATCAAGATGGATGAGGACAATCCCGATTACCTTGTTCATGAGATCTTCACCCAAAATTTCTGGAAGGACCATCCGCTAGGGAGGCCAATTCTTGGAACTCGCGACACGGTGCGCCGCTTCGAGCGCGCTCCGGTTGTGGATTTTTACAGCCAGCGCTTTGCTCCTGGAAACGTAATCATCACTGCTGCCGGATACCTGAACCACGAACGCTTCGTTGAACTCGTGACAAAGCACTTCGAGAAAATGAAGCCCATGAGCAACGGCTTCCACAGCTCTCCGCCGAAAATTGTTCCGCGGATCAACCTGCGGAACAAGAAGTCCCTCGAACAGGTGCAGATATGCGTAGGGGTACCGTCGTATCCGATCACCCATGAAAGACGGCATACTTCTTACATTTTGAACACGTTGCTGGGCGGAGGAATGAGCTCACGGCTGTTCCAGAATATTCGCGAGAGGCAGGGTCTGGCCTACGCCATTTATAGCGATTTGAACCCATATCGTGACACTGGATGTCTTTCGGTTTATGCGGGCACTTCGCGCGAGTCTGCGACCAAAGTCGTGCAAAGTATCGTCTCTGAGTTCCGGAAGTTAAAATCCGAAGCAGTTTCTCCCGAAGAGCTTCGACGCTCCAAAGACCAATTGAAAGGCAGCTTGATGCTGTCGCTGGAGTCCTCCACCGCCCGCATGTCGAACCTCGCCCGCCAAGAGATGTATTTTGATCGCTTCTACGGCCTGGACGAGCTTATTGCGAAGATTGAGGCTGTAACCGCAGAAGAGTTGAAGGAACTGGCAAATCAGTTCTTCCAGACAGAAAACGTTGCGGTGACCATACTGGGAAATCTCAACGGCCTAAGACTCACTCGCGACCAATTGGCCTGTTAGCCTTCTTTTAACGCTGAATAATTCCCGCTAAATAAAACAGGCGTCCCGACTCGGTTAGAGTCAGCAGACGCCCGGGCAGCCCTCCCCCAGAACTGCTCATTAGGAAAGTACTACGGTCGCCAAGCCCTTAGAATGGCACCAACGTGCTAAGTAGCGCCACTGAGGTGCCACTTCCTGTGCAATTCTTTCCACAGAGGCTCGTCTGGCTTATTGCGCGGCCACTTCAAAGCTTCGCTTAATTCCGCTAGAGGCGTCAGGAGCCACCCAAACGTCATACGTGCCGGCGGGAACGATCCAGTGCATCTCAGGGTCGTAAGAACCTAGATCGTTCGCCTTCACCGTGAACTCCACAGCTTTATGCTCACCCGGAGCAAGCGTGACCCGCTGGAATCCTTTAAGCTCACGCACTGGCCGAGAAGTTGGTGCAACACGGTCGTGCACGTAGAGCTGCACAACTTCTGTCCCCTCGCGCTTTCCCGTATTCTCGATCTCGACGCTAACGCGAAGAATTCCATCCCGAGAGATCGTCGGTGATTCGAGCTTTAGACTGCCGTAGTTGAATTTTGTGTAGGTAAGACCGAAGCCGAAGGGAAATAGCGGCTCCTTGCTCAGGTCGAGATACCCGGTGTGCCAGCGATCCGGCGACGATGGTCTGCCAGTGCTTTTGTGGTTGTAATAATTCGGAATCTGGCCAATTGAGCGAGGCCAACTCAATGGCAGCCGTCCGCTCGGAGAAACATCACCGAAGAGAACATCGGCGATCGCGTTCCCTGCTTGTACCCCCAAATACCACGCCTGAATGATCGCGGGTACCCGCCCCGGCGCCCAGCTAATATCCAGTGGACGCCCGCTTTCGAGCACCAGCACTACGGGCTTGTTGGTCACCAGCACTGCATCGATCAACTTCAGTTGGTCCCCGGGCAATCCCAGGGATGCACGCGAACTTGCCTCCCCTGTCATCCCGGCAAGCTCGCCAACAAACAGGACAACCACATCGGCTTTCTTTGCTGCGTTCACAGCGTCCGGGATACTTGCGGGTCTATGGTCACTCTCTGGGCCGGCAACTCCGGTAGCCGAAGAAGGCGCCGGTGCTGCGACTCCGGCCGCCAGCCCGCTTTCGTACGGAGGGATATCTACTCCCTTGGCATATAACACATGCTCATTACCCAGCTTCTCTCGAAGCGCTTGTAGCGGGGTGACTGCATCTTTGGCTTGTCCATTTCCAGCCCACGACCCGAGCTGCGAGGCTTTGTCATCGGCGAGAGGCCCAATAACGGCCAACGTCCCCTTACGGCTGAGTGGCAGCAGGTCGTTTTTATTCTGCAGCAGGACCATAGACTCTAGCGCCATTTTGCGGGCCACTTCCAAATTCTGAGGGGTGAGAATGTCCGTTTTCTCGCGGTTCGGATCAGCGTAAGGATGCTCGAAGAGCCCAGCCCTGAACTTAACCCTCAGAACGCGGCGCACTGCCTCATCAACCACACCAACCGGCAACTTGTTTGACTTCACCAGATCCGGAATGTGCTTGATGTAAACGCCGTCGGCCATGTCCATGTCCACGCCTCCAGTCAAGGCTTCGAAAGTCGCCTCGGAGTCGTCCGCGGCAACGCCATGGGCAACTAGTTCGTGAACGGAATTGTAGTCACTCACAACGAAGTCGTCGAACTTCCATTCGCCACGTAAGATCTCAGTGAGCGTGTGATGATTCGCGGTTGCGGGAATTCCGTTCAAATCATTAAACGCTGACATCACCGTGCCAACACCAACTTCCACTGCGGCGTGAAATGGCGGGAGATATACTTCGCGCAACAGCTGCTCAGAAATGTCAACTGTGTTGTAGTCGCGGCCGCCTTCCGTGGCCCCATACGCCACGTAATGTTTGGCGCAAGCGACCACGCTCTCGGGATCAGCCATGTCCTTGCCCTGAAAGCCGCGAACGCGCGCGGCACCAATGACCGAACCCAGATACGGATCTTCACCAGCGCCCTCCACGATGCGCCCCCATCGTGGATCGCGTGCGATGTCGAGCATGGGCGCGAACGTCCATTTCAGTCCTGCGGCGGTGGCCTCCTTGGCCGCGATGCGCTCCGACTGCTCAACCATTTGCGGATCGAAGCTGCTGGCGCCTGCCAGTGGGACCGGAAACACTGTACGAAAGCCGTGGATGACGTCATAGCCCAGAATCAACGGGATTTTCAGGCGTGAGTGTTCGACCGCCTCCCGTTGCGCCTCGTTGTTTTCCTTGGCTCCCAGCACG
>JAOAPL010000229.1 GCA_025462925.1 Acidobacteriaceae bacterium | reverse complement strand
GAATGTTCCCAATCCGGACTGGTTGTCGCGCGCCAGAGAACTTCATAGCTGGCAGTGCTGCCATTCGCCGGGGCATCCCAAACCAGCTGTGAATTGTTTTCCAATTGCTTCGTCAGCAACTTGAGGTTGGCCGGCGGAGCCGGCGCGGTGGCCAACGACGCCAGCGTTGCAGCATTCAGACGCGCCACATTCGCAACATATTCAAAGTCCACGAACTTTGCGAAGTCACCAAATTCGATGCCGTTTTCCGTTCTCGGGGTCTGGTGCTGGCGGGTAAAGTCTTCGCGGAATTCAGTGAAGCGGACGGCGGCGAATCCGGCTTCATTGAAGGAAGTGTGGTCGCCGCCACGCAAGTAGCGGTCGGGACGGAAGATCATCATGGGACCGAACGAGCCCAAGCTGGCCCCGTATTTCTTCCCAGTGTCGCTGATATACCGTGCTACTTGCCGCGACGGAGAGTCACTCTCAGCGCCAATGGAGCGGATAAGCTTGATCTCGGCTTCGGTTGCTGCTGCCGGAATCCCTTCAGAGAATACGCGGACGACTCCGGTATCCTGCTCCGGCGATTTGTTCCCTCCAACAATGTCATTGTTGAGAGCGGCTTCGATCTTCCAGCCTTGGGCCTTGGCCATCTGGGCGAAGTGCTTGGAACCGAATAGTCCTTGTTCTTCGCCGGGGACGGTGAGGAAGATGATGGTGGCGGGGAACTTGTGTTTGCTGAGAACGCGGGCGCACTCCAGGCTGACTGCGGTGCCGCTGCCATCGTCATTGGCACCGGGAGCTGGATCAGTCGCATTGAAATTATCGCTATTGCGTGAATCGTAGTGGCCAGTGACAAGGTAAATGCGCTTCGCAGCTTCGGGGTCAGTGCCTTTGAGCACAGCATACACATTCACCAACTGCGTCGGCTTGGCGATGCGGCGGCTCGGCGGCTCAATAAAATCGTCAGTGCGGACGTCCAAACATCCGCCACATGCGTTGGAGTAGCGCTCGAACTCCGACTTGATCCACTCGCGCGCAGCGCCAATACCATGACCGGCAGCTACGGACTCAGGATCGGCGGCGGAGAGAGTACTGCGATTGCCGAAGCTGACCAACTTTTCTATCGTCGCCTGAATCTGAGCGGCAGAGACGTCTTTCAACGCCGCTACAATCGCCGGGTCTGGCATGTTCTTCGCCTGAACGAGATCGGTCTTTGTTTGTGGATCCCGCGATGATCGGGGCTCCCTCTTGATCATCGGTGAAGGTGTTTGCGACCACGCTGGAAGCGCAGCGACAATGATTGTGCCAGCGACAAAAACGGACGTCAGAATAGACAACGAAGGTCTCATGCGCAACATCTGTCCTCTTTCTGCTATAAGGGGGTCGGCGGCGACGGGCGGGTTCCACTTGACGAGTAGCCAGAAGCACCTTAAATATAGACAAGGGTACCATCCCAAAGAAGAGCTGCAAGCGGAGAAAAGAAATTTACTTTTCGGGCGCGGTAGCGTGTGCACGAGCGGGATGCGTTGCCGATTCGAGCAGCGTCTGCAAGAGCAAGGCAATCTGAAAGCGAGGAAGCGTAATGGTTTTGTGTCCGGAATGTGACAGCGATCTTGATCTGGATGAAGATGAATTGGAGGAAGGTGACGTGGTCTCTTGTTCCGAATGTGGCACCGATTTTGAAGTGATAACGGCAGATCCGCTGGAATTGCGTCCAGTGAGCGACGAAGATGAGGAAGACGACGAAGACGAGGATGAGGACAAAGATGAGGAGGAATAATCGCGTCGGTCAGATCATCCTGTGTGTGGTCTTTGCGCTGTTCACTCAGTCGCTGATGGGCGCGGCAGGTGACAAGAAGCTAAGTCCTAAGCAGCCATACGCGCTGATTTTTGGAACAGTCTTCGGACCTGATGCGCGACCGGCGCCGGGCGTGAAAGTGAAGATCCGCCGCGCAGCAGAGAAAAAACCGGTTGAACTTGTTTCAGATGCTCGCGGGGAATTTGCTCATCGCTTTCCCGCCGGAGCCGCAGACTACACCATCTGGGCTGATCTCAAGGACAAGCAAGCTGCTCAAAAGACAGAAGTTAAGGCGCATGTTGAAAACGATGAGCGGCAAGATGTTACCCTGCATCTAACAAACCAGAGCTCAAAGTAAAATAAGGTTTCAAAGTGAGGCCGCTGTGAAGCGCATTTCAAAGCTTGCTCTTGTAGGAATCTCGCTGGGCACAGCAGTGATGTTGCTGGCACCTGTGCTTCGCGCGCAGGACGGCCCCTTCACGATCGAGAACTCGTCCGTTGCCGGCAAGGACAAAGACACATCTCGCATTCTGAACGGCAACGTCCGCGACAAGGGCGATTCTCCGCTGGCCGGTTCCATCGTCTATCTCAAAAATACGAAGACGCTCGCGGTGAAGACTTATATCGCCGACAATGAGGGCGCATTCCATTTCCACGCGCTGTCGCCGAATATCGACTACGAGGTCTATGCCGAGTTCAACGGTCAGCGCAGCAGCACCAAAATGCTGAGTTCATTCGACAGCCGTCCCGTAGTGAATATGGAATTGAAGATCGACGCGAAAAAATAGCTGATTTCGAGAAAAAAAGAAGGCCGCCCCGATTGGGACGGCCTTTTCACTTTTGCAGGCTCGCGTCCCAGTTGACGATCAAGTGCGCAGGGCCTTCCATACTGGGATCAACAGTGTTCACCACAAATAATTTCCCATTGCGGGAAACATCCATCGGATTGCCCTTGGGGTAGTGCAGACTCACTGCCATGAGTTCATGGCTGGCGAGGCTCATTTCTTCAGCTCCGCCGGCCAGTTAATCATGACCACAGGGTACCGCGCCTTATCCGGTCCGATGGTGCGGGAAAGAATGAAGCTTTGTCCGTCGGATGATGCGCCTCCTCCCCCGGTCCACCAGTCATTCACAAGTTCCGGCATTGCAAACAACGCCTTCGGGCTCGACAATTCGATATCTGCGCCTGGCTTGACTGCGACCGACATCATTTGGTTTCCGTCGGTGTAAAAGAGTTCCTTGCCGTCGCGTCGCCACCGCGGCCCACCGCCGCCGCCCGAAGACACGCGCTTGCGCTCCCCGGCTCGCTGGAATGGCTGGATGTAGACTTCGTGGCGACCTGAGTCATCGGACACATAAGCGATCCAACGGCCGTCGGGTGAAAAGGCGCCTTCTCCCTCGAAGAACCTGGTGATCGCAATGGGAATTGGTTGTTTGTCCCCTTGCAAAGGGAGCGCCCAGAGGTCCCAATCGTTTGCCGGATCGCGAACCATGTACAGAATGAATTTACCGTCAGACGACCAGTCGTTGGCGACCTGTACTTTTCCTGTCCCTGGCGTAAGCTCGGTTGCCGCTGGGGCGCCGAGTTCCTGCTGGTAAAGATACGGGACTCCCTTCCAATCCGCCGAGAAAACGATGTGTCGGCCGTCTGGCGACCAGATACCGATGAAAGCGGATCCTCCACCCGCACCCGGCGACCCCGAGGTGACGCGCATGGTGCTCTTCCGTACGATATCGTGCACCCAGATGTCGCTGGTCGATGCCTGCGCATCATTTACCGTGAAGAGCACCTGCCGCCCCGACGGAGAAATAACCGGGAAATCGGAATTCATCGGCTCTCCAAGCGTTTCGAGTTCATGGCCGGACCGGTTTACCCGGACGAATTGCCTCTGGCGCTGCCATTCCGGCTGATAAAGAAGAACGCCGTTTTGCGAGGTAGAAAAACTTGCGTCGGAAGTTGCTGGGGAATATCCAACGCCTTCCGCCAGCGGCGAGGGTTTTCCTGTTATCAGCAGTTTGTTTGCATCAAACGGCTGCGCAAAGAGCGTCCCCTTGCGCACGTACAGCAGGTACCCTGGTAATGCATATTGGGCGCGCGATTCAGTGGGCATGATGAGACGCGTTGTGGACGACCCGAGCAGCGCCGTTCGCAACTGGTACGTATCCGTTCCGTGTGCGTGGGTGACCAGCAGGAAATGCTTACCGTCAGGCATGGCCGAGGGCCAACCCGCGTGGAGTTCCTTCCCCTCCTCGTCCACGAGCTTGAGTCTTTCTGCTGTGCCACCCGCTGCCGGAATGCGGTAAATCCCTTCCCGTCCGGGGGATTCGTCCAAGCCAAAAAGAATCGTGCCATCGCTGCTCCAGGTACCGCTGCCTTGGCCGGGAGCATCGCACAAAGTTTGCGGCGGCCCGCCATCGGCCTCGATCACCTTCAGGGCTCCCTGCGCAAAATAACCGATGGACTTACTGTCAGGTGACCAGAAAACCGCCCCTGAATCGCTCGCGCCGAAAGGCCGGATTCCTTCCGTTCCCGCCAAAGGTTGCGTGGTCAGCGCATCGAGGCGTCGTGTCCAAATTTGAAATCGTCCATTGGAAGTGCCGAGGAATGCCATCCTTTGGCCGTCTGGCGATACTGCTCCAAATCCCAAACCCACCGATTCCGGCGGAGCAACCAGCAGCCGCCCCGTTGGCTGGAACTCGATGGGTCTGATCCGTATAGCTGTGAGTGCACCCACAATTACCGCCACGAGCGCCAGCGCCCATGCCGCTCGTTCCATCGATCTACGGTGTTGCAACCCGCTTATTGGAACACCGGGCTCGCTGCCGCCCTCGGCAACGGCTTGCAGTTGCAGCTTTACGTCATGTGCCGTTTGCCAGCGGTCTTCCGGATCCTTTGCTATACAGATTCTCACCAACCGATCAAGCGCGTTCGGGGACATGCTTGCGATACTGCTGATCGGCGGCGGCTCCGATGCAAGGATGGCGGCAATCACGCTTGCCTGTGTCTTGCCGCTGAACGTAGCTTTGCCGGTCGCCATCTCGTAGATCAATGAACCCAAAGCAAAGATGTCGCTTCGTGCATCGGCTTCCTTGCCTTCCAGTTGCTCCGGCGCCATGTACTGGATTGTTCCGAGAATCATGCCATGCGCAGTGAGAGGCTTGCTGAGTGTCATCCCCTCCAACGCGGAGCCAGTCCCGGCGGCAGCAGCCCGGGGTTTCGCGAGACCGAAGTCGAGCAGTTTCGCCCCTGACTTCGTGATCATCACGTTGCCTGGCTTCAAGTCGCGGTGTGTGATTCCCTGGCGATGCGCTCGTTCCAACGCGTCTGCTATTTGAATCGCATAGCGAAGGACCTGTTCGGTGGGAAGCGCCCCCTTCATGCAACGTTCAGCCAGGGTTTCACCTTCCAGGTATTCCATGACCAAGAAGTCCGTGCCATTTTCACTGCCGACATCATGCAGCACGCAGATATTCGGGTGTTGAAGCGCTGATATCGCCTTGGCCTCGCGCTCAAATCGCTGCTTCAGTTCGGCATTGGATGACAGGTGATCTGAAAGGATCTTGATGGCGACGGTGCGGTCGAGTCGTGTGTCTCGCGCGCGATACACTTCGCCCATACCGCCTGCACCCAGTGGTGATTGGATTTGGTATGGTCCGAGTTTCGTGCCAGAGGTTAGGGCCATGAGTGCGCGCTATTATAGTCCGCGTTCGGCGTGAACAATGACCTAAAAAGAAAAGGCCGCCCCGATCGGGACGGCCTTTTCTACTTGGCGATGTTGGGTCTAATTATCGTCGTTGCTGGCGCGCTTCCAGTTGATCAACTCGCCCAAGGTGCTGGTCGAAGAACTCGTGGAGCTGGTCACCGGCTGCTTGTAGGATTCCACCTCTGCGCGGCTGGCTTCTTCGCCCACTGCGCGGATGCTGAGTCCCACTTTCTTCTCTTCTGGATTCATCTTCACGATCTTGAAGTCATGCTCGAAGCCCGCTTCCAGTTTCATGGGAGCGCCATGATCGTCAGTGGCTTCAGAGTTGTGGCACAGACCTTCAACGCCTTCCGCGATCTCAACGAATGCGCCGAATGCGGCCAAGCGCAGGACCTTGCCATGGACAACATCACCCAGGCGATGCGTAGCGAAGAAGGTTTCCCAAACGTCAGGCTGAAGCTGCTTCATGCCGAGAGAGAGCCGGCGGTTTTCCGGTTCGATCGCGAGCACGATGGCCTGAATCTTGTCGCCCTTCTTCAAGACTTCTGACGGATGCTTAATGCGTTTGGTCCAGCTCATGTTGCTGACGTGGACCAGGCCATCGATTCCGTCTTCGATCTCGACGAATGCGCCGAAGTCGGTGAGATTGCGGACGCGGCCTTCGACAGTTGCGCCAACAGGATACTTGTTGTGCAGCGTCTCCCAGGGATTGGTTTCAAGCTGCTTGAGTCCGAGTGAGATGCGGCGCTCGGTCGGATTCACGCTCAAAACAACGGCTTCCACTTCCGCGCCGGTTTGCACCAGCTTCGAAGGATGCTTCGTGCGCTTGGACCAGGTCATCTCGCTGACGTGGACAAGTCCTTCAATGCCTTGCTCCAATTCGATGAACGCGCCGTAATCGGTAACGCTGAGAACGCGTCCTTTTACGTGTGCGCCGGTGGGATAACGCTCAGTGGCGTCGAGCCACGGATCAGGCGTGAGCTGCTTGAATCCCAGCGAGACGCGCTGCTTCTCTTTGTCGAATTTGAGGACTTTGACGTGGATCTCATCGCCCACATGGACCAGGTCGCGGGGATGGGTAAGGCGTCCCCAGGACATATCGGTGATGTGCAGCAGGCCGTCGAGCCCGCCAAGGTCAACGAACGCGCCGTATTCGGTGAGGTTCTTCACCGTGCCGGTCAGGACTGAGCCCTCTTCGAGGTGCTCAAGGGTGGCGGTGCGCTTGACGGAATTTTCTTCGTCGAGGATCTGCTTGCGGGAGACGACGATGTTGCCGCGCTTCTTGTTCAGCTTGACGATGCGGACTTCGATCTCCTGTCCCTTATAGGCATCGAGATTGCGCACAGGCTTGGAGTCCACCTGCGAGCCGGGAAGGAAAGCCTTGATCCCGCCGATCTCAACATTCAACCCGCCCTTCACGCGCTCGGCGACATAACCTTTTATGTTGGTCTTGTCGTTGAAGGCCTTTTCAATGTCTTCCCATATCTTCAGTCGCGCGGCTTTTTCGTGCGAAAGAAGGACGTAGCCCTCTTCACGCTCGCCGCGGTCGATCACGACATCAATGCTGTCGCCCGGCTGAAACTTCACTTTGCCTTCGCGGTCTGTGGCTTGCGCGATAGGCACCATGCCGTCTGACTTGTTGCCAATGTCCACGACGACGTGAGTGGAGGTTATGTTGATGACAGTGCCTTTGATGATGTGGTCATCATTCTGGGGCGCTTCGGCGATCTGTTCGGCTTCGAACGTCTCGAGTACGGATGCGAAATCTTCCATGTTGTTTTCGTTTTCTCTACGAGTAGGACCCTCGTTGGGCCGCTCG
>JAOAPL010000215.1 GCA_025462925.1 Acidobacteriaceae bacterium | reverse complement strand
AGCCATTGATGCCGGCGAGAATTCAGGCAGCAACTCCTTTGTGGCCCCTACGACGGACCTCTTCGGTGGAACCCGGCCTGTAGGTGCGAAAGTTGATATTGGTGCTCACGAATATGGTTCCACACCGACAGGTTATCCTGCGTGGCCGCAATAGGGGAGCGCTGAAGCTCGTCTGACCGGCTTTCGGGTAGAGCGCGCGCTTCATTTGATAATAGATGCTGTCAGTAGCGGCTGGGGGCCCTCAGCAAAACTGCTGACAGCATCGACTTTCCTAGTGACGGTTCGCAATAGGGATCGCCTTCGGGGATGCAAGTGTCAGAAAGCGAGGCGCTATCATCAACCTCTTGAATGAGAGCATCCATAAAACATAGGCGATATAGAAAAAGGAGCTATACAGGGCGTCGAGCAGCAACCTTTGCTGCCGATTTCCGGGGCAGGGGACAATCTTGGTAACTTCGAAACCTGATTCGTTGAGGAGGTAGGAAATCGAGTTCAGATCGTATAGGAGGAGATCATCATGGTGAAGAATCGTGCGACTGGTCCGGAACATACGCGCTACCCAGCCTTGATTGCGCCAGATTCGCGCCTGTGCAAGAGGCGTTTCAATGGCTAGTACCCCATCGGGTTCCAGAATCTCTCGAATTAACATGAGGTCACGTCGCGGATCTGAAAAGTAGTAGATCGCATCGAGAATCGTCACAACATCGAACTGATGAGCGGTGTAGTTCGCAGACTGAATGTCTCCGACGTGAACCTTAATTCCGCTTTCGGAGGCTTGCTCGGCTGCAAAACGTGACAGTTCCACGCCCTCCATCCTCCATTGTGATTTGGAAAAGAAAGCATTCAGAAAATAGGCGCCTGCGCAGCCAATGTCCAATATCCGCCCGGATTTTCTTGTCTTCTGAATTGCACGTGCAACTCGACTAAGAACGTTGTCGCGGTTACGGCCAAATCTGCTCAGCCCAAGGAAGTTCTCTATGTAATCGTCAGAGAAGTACGAACGGAGTTTTGCATCGAGTGGTCGCGGCTCCAGAATGTAAACACCACACCGGAGGCACTTCTTCAGCGCTCGCTCGGCTTCTGCTAGGCAACAGGCCTGCTCCATGCTCGAACAGAGAGGACATCCCACAGAACCGACTTCAGTGCTAAAGGTCGCTGACATCGCGGTGTCTTCTAGATCTCGGCTAAGCAGAGCCTCAGGCGAATCGGCGTTCCTGAAAAGCTTGCGAAAATACCACCAAGTCATGCAGAAATAGGCTCTGGGGTGCGCGTAACAGCAGTCGCTCGGCAATGCGTTGTGCCGCACGGCTCACTACCGGACGCGCCAGCGGGTTGATCAGTATTTTTCGACAAATCGGTTGGCGGCGAAATCCCATATCAACTTTGAACTGGTCGAGCGTGGATTTGTTTGTGAAAGGCTCTAGGCCGTAGGACACCCGTGCCACTCCCGGCCTTTTAAGGAACTGCTTTAGCACCGTAAAGACGAGAGCATTCATCGGGCGATACTGCAGGAAGGCGGTCGTTGAATACGGATGGAAGATATACGCGTATTCATCCACCGTGACGAGAAGCATGTAAGCGCATAGTTTGTCCTGGAAGAAAGCGCCCCACGCCTCGATGTCCTTAAAAGAGCTGCAGAGATTCATATATTTTTTCCATAAATCTGGACGAGAAAGGGACGGCAGGCCAGGTCTTCCCTGCCGAAGAAAGACACTTTGATTAATTGCACATCCCTCCTCCGCCAGAAGACCAAAATCCACTTGTCTTACGACACAGTTCTTCAGCCCCTGCCGAGTCAAGCGCGCTTTTGAGTCCTTTAACGAACCTAAGTCGTAGTTTTTGTCGTCGCAGATATACTCAAAGCTATTTGTCCGTTCTTTTACGTCGTGGCAGGTATAACGAATGACAACTGCCCCTTGCAGATACAGCTTAGCTGCCTGCCACGCAGTCAACTGCACACGACGGTGAGGAGGAGCGCTTTCCCCAAAGAAAACTCGCTTCATGATCCACAACTCACCATCCATGTTTAGCGTGCGAAGTCCTTGTGCTTGCGCGAACCGAACGTAATCATGTCGATCCATAATTAATCCCCCTGTGTTATAAGTTGCGTTGGGACGGCAGCGCCACGACGGCCGCCGCGGGATCTAGCAGATTGGCGTATAGGTTCAGCAGAATTCGCTCTTGCGCTTCCCAGTTATAGAACTGTTCAACTGCCGCGCGGCCTCGTCTGCCCATTGCTTCTGCTTCTTCCGGATGCGTCAGCACATATTCAATTGATGCCGCGATGGAGCGCGGATCCAACGGATTTACCAGGAGACCACATTTTGCACCGTCGATAATTTCCCGCCACAACGGGAAGTCCGAGGCAATAACGGGAATCGAAGCTGACATATACTCAAAAAACTTGTGCGGCATGGCAGAGATATTGTTTGGCTCTGGATGGAACAGCACGAGGCCGGCACGCACACGGTTCAGGATCGATGCGACGGCAGTGCGGTCTACGGTTCCCCAATCGCTGACTCTTGCCCAGCCCAGATGAGCGCTAATCTCCTCGTAAAGCCCCTCTGGAAAATCGTCCCTAGCGAGTTCAAGACTGGCTTGGAGTTTGTCGGGAAGCAACGCCATCGCGTGTACCATTTCGCGTATTCCGCGCTCCACCAATATCCCTCCCAGGTATGCAACCGACATCTCACGCTGATGCCAGTCTCCGCTCACGGAAGAAAGTTCGTTAAGAAGTGGGAAGTTGTAAACTATTACCGTGGAGGAGTTATACCGCTTGAACCGCTCAGCAATATTAGGGGTCACTGTTACCAGCGCAGAAACGCAAATCGCTCCCACTATTTCAAGAATCTTCGCAAGCGATGCAATCGGCACGCGCAACCATTTTGGAATGTACTCTTTGGAAAGAATGTCGCAAGGCACATCCTCGTGGATGTCATAGATCACTTTCTTGCCGATAGCAGCCAAATAAATACCTACGGGGATCAATTCGGGATCGTGAAAGTGATAAATATCGGCGTTCAGTCGCAGCGCTTGACGCAGCACATTCCAAACCGTACGGGTCATTCGCGTCAATCGCTTTTGCGAACATGGAATTGGTGGAACTGCCTTGATATGCACACCGGATTCGATTTCGTCGCCCGTATGTGGCGCGACAATTGTAACCTCATGGCCACCGCGCACTAGGGACCTACACTCCTTGTGAAAGATGCGCACGTCCAAGGGAGAATGAACAGAGGTAAGATGAGCAACCTTGGCCATTGTCATTGGCTGCCGAAGTTCGTTTTATACTGTTGATTGAGCATTCCGCATGTCGTCTCTTCGCAAGTCTGCTTTCACGGTTGTAGTCATCGTTGTAGTCATTACTGTCGCGGTGAGCGCATCTTTCTGGAGAATGGCAATCCCGGGCATCTCTGGTTCGGGCTCACCGAAATCAAATACAACAACTGCAAGCAATTCATTTTCGACCGCGAATCAGTACTGGATCTCGACCTCTGGAAGCGACGGAAATCCGGGTACACAGGCAAGCCCGTGGGCTACCATCGCCCACGCTAATGCAGCTTTGGTTTTGGGGACGAGCGGAACGGTAGTACACGTTGCGTCCGGAACCTATAATGGCTGCATAGTTACCACTCGGACCGGAACTGCGACGCAGAGG
>JAOAPL010000198.1 GCA_025462925.1 Acidobacteriaceae bacterium | reverse complement strand
TAAGGAAAGCCCCTTCCGCGATTCAAAAATTTATGTGCCCGTTGACCTTGTCTCAATCGCCACCAAATGCAGCGTTGACCCCGACATAATCTTTGGTCGACTTTATTTCCATTTGAATAAGAAGCATGGCTATAAGAACGACGATGGGTCATTGGTCCATCTATTTACGCTGAAGGCAGGTAAGGACAAACACTGTGTGAATTTTCCGCTTCTCGCGTCTCTTCTCGCGGAGTTGCAGCACGAAAACAAGAAGTTTGTATTGGCTACCACTCTTGCTATCACTTCACTCGCTCTATCAATACTGTCAATTGTGATTACGACGTTGAGAAGTAGGGGGCGCTGAGACAGGCAGGGGCTCGAAAAGAAGGCCGAGGACGCAACGCATCAGTAATGGCCAAAACATAGCTACTACTAGCGCCTCGGTAAAAGACTGCTTGAATGATTTTTGCGCTGACAGAAAATGGCAAAGCTCACCACAAACGATAAACAGATCCTAGAGAAACTCTTGCAAATGAGGAGCGGCTATGTCCTCAACTTCTCTGACAGAACGATGGGGGAATTCTTTAGCGATGACGTGCAACTAGACATTTACCACCAAAAGTACAACTATGCCAGTGGATCGAAGGCTAATCGCATGCGCGGTTTTTGGCAGGCTGCCGACGATGCTCTAGTTGGACGATCAATCGAGAAACTTATCTCATACATCGATACGCAGGTTGTCGTAGGGAATCTGAAGAAGGAAGCTTTTCCAGATGAACTAATTCTCCGCGCGCGCAATATTGCTCAACGATTGCTGGGATTTAAATCAGCAGCCCCTGAGCCAACTGAAGAAGAATTCATAGCTAAGGAATTCGGAGATGTCTCGATTGACGGACTCAGACTTGATTCAGGTATAGCCGGAATACTGGTGCAAAGGATTGAAGAGATAAAGAGATCTCTAAAGGCACAAGCCCCTTTAGCTGCAATATTCCTTTGCGGAAGTACGCTTGAGGGAATTCTATTGGGAGTTGCCTGCACAAAGCCGATGGAATTCAACCAATCCGCACTCAGTCCGAAGGACAAAGCAGGCAAGGTAAAACCGTTTCACGATTGGGCTTTGAACGATTTCATTAATGTCGCCAGAGACTTGAATTTGGTCGGAGAAGACGTGAAGAAATTCAGTCATGCGTTGCGGGACTTTAGGAACTACATCCACCCGTATCAGCAGATGTCATCCGGCTTCAATCCAGATGGACATACTGCCAAAATCTGCTGGCAAGTTCTACAGGCTGCAATTACTCAGTTGTCGAAGTAGTTCTGGTAACTGGACGAGCCGACTGTCCCATTCATTGCGAAGCAATCAGTGAGCGAGAGTTGCACCGCATACGCTCGGGTGGCGCAGGCCTTCAGGCCTGCATTATCGACTTCCACAGTAAACGGCTTTAGCCGCTGAGGTAAGGGTCTAGTGGATACTTCCCACTCGCAGAAGAGTATTCATAAAGTTCAGCAGCAGTAACCAGTCCCGCCTGCACTGGATTCTGGTGGATGTAATCCCTGAATCCAAAATATGCCGATTCATCCCGCACTCTTCTGTCATGAAAACTGGTTTGCCAGATTTCACCACGAAGCTCTAGTTCTTTCTTGGCTCTAAAAGAGAATCCTCCCTTGATCAACTGCAATGCACGCTCAAGAGTTGTCTCTGACGCCGGCGTCATGAGCAAGTGAAAGTGATTGGGCATCACCACAAATTCGTGAAGAAGGTATTTGTTCTGCTTCCGATAGTTGTGCAAAACATCGATAAACAATCGTGCCATTCTGTCCGACTGGAGAATGTTTTTCTTCAGGTAAGTCTGAGCAGAGATGAAATATGTCGAATCGCCAGTCTTACCGCGATGGGGGATTGTCATGAGACCTCAGGGGCTAAAGCCCGGACATAATACACTGCTCAATGCAGGCCTGAAGGCCTGCGCCACCCGAGAGTGGGTCGAGCTCGCGCCACCCAAAACAACTGATCCAATTCCCACGCCTAATCCGCCTACCCCATTCCTTGCGCAGCGACGAGTGGGCGAGAGTAGATTCCGCAAGCAAATTCCGTGAGTCCCATACGGCTCCATTCCCTTGACACACCCCTTCCAAATTGTTATTATTGTGCATAACACATTAACTAATAGATATTTTGAAAGTAAGTTGTTGCAAAGAATATATCTTACAAAGCACGCGCCCTAAGTTGTTGATTTCAATATATCGAAAGAAAGCATGACCTCTAAACTGCTGATTCCAATATATCAACCGGAAAAGGGGGGAGGGGGGTACCTAGGAACGACGTTGGCGGTGGCTCCCCGGCGGCGATATTGCATATCGATTCAGCCTTATTGCTCCGCATAAGATTGCGTTGGCATCCAGTAACGCATGATTTCCCAGGTTCAGTGAGGGTATAAGCATGCAATCAATTATTAACTTCATCCTCGAATTGGATAAGCTCAAGGGAGTGACGCGGAAAAACCGCCCGCTGGGACTTGATCGCTATGAGAACTCCGCGGAGCACAGCTGGCAACTTGCAATGTTGGCTCTCTCGCTCGTGTCCTATGCCGAGTCAGCCATCGACATCAATCGGGTGATCCGCATGATTCTGGTACACGACATCGGTGAAATCGATACCGGGGACACCATGGTGTATGTCGAAGGAGACTGGGAAGAGCGCAAGCTCGCCGAGTTGGCAGCGGTGAAGCGGATATTTGGGATGTTGCCTGAAGATCAAGGTGCGGATTTTCTTGAACTCTGGCAGGAGTTCGAGCGCGGTGAAACTCCGGAAGGTCGTTTCGCCCATGCCGTGGACCGGGCCATGCCGGTGCTGCTGAACCTGAACAATAACGGACAAAGCTGGCGTGAAAACGGCATCAGTTATGAGCGCGTGGTCGGGCGCATTGCCCCTCCCATCAAGACGGGCTGTCCGGCTCTATGGAATTATCTTGAACCGCGACTGGAAGAAGCTCGACGAAGCGGTCTCTTCGGGACTTCTGATCTTCGTGTGGAATCCAATCGGGATGAAAGATGAATAAATATCTGCAATGCACTTGCGTCCTCCTCTGGGCGCTCTTCTTCGCATTCACTTGCGCTTCAGCCGTTGCGCAAGCCACTCCGATTGAAAAGCGGGGATGGAAGCTCACGTGGCATGACGAGTTCGATCGAAAAGGTGTGAATCATCCCGACCCATCGAAGTGGGAACTTGAGATTGGCGGTGACGGATGGGGCAACAATGAACTGGAATATTACACACAGAGAATCGAAAATTCGCGCGAACAGAAAGGTCATTTAGCAATCACCGCAGCCAAAGAAGATTATGCCGGCGAAGATGGAGTAAAGCGCAGCTACACTTCTGCGCGACTGAAAACCAAGACTCATTTAAGTCAGACGTACGGCCGGTTTGAGGCTCGCATCAAGCTGCCGGGAGGGAAGGGAATTTGGCCGGCGTTCTGGTTGTTAGGGGATGAGATTGGAAAAACCGGGTGGCCTTCTTCCGGCGAGATCGACATCATGGAAAGTATTGGGGATGCAACAACGGTGTACGGAACACTCCACGGCCCCGATTATTCTGGCGCATCAGGGTTACATGGCAAATACGTTCTAAGCGGAAAAAAGAAATTTCGGGACAAATTCCATCTATTTGCAGTGGAATGGGATCCGGAAATGATCCGCTTCTTCGTCGACGACGTGATGTATGCATCCAAGACTCCCCAAGACGTGCCGCAGAACTCAAAGTGGGTTTTCGATCATCCGTTTTTTATCATCTTGAACCTGGCCGTTGGGGGAAACTGGCCGGGGAGTCCGGATAAAAGCACCGTATTCCCTCAGACCATGCTGATCGACTATGTGCGAGTCTACGAGCGGGCGCAGGTGTCTAATGGCAGAGCGGCTGAACTGGAACATTTTCCGGCAGAAGAGTTTTAGTCTCGGTCATTATTATTATTCATGCTGGCAGTTGCGCGGGAACAGCGCTCGCCCACCTGTTGCTTCGCAACAGATGGGGCACCCGGCTCTATTTCTGCACAGTGGATCGGTAACGTTGGTGAATGGCATCTCTTCGAGTCCGTGACGCACGGGCGCTCCACGCGTTCACCTTGTAATCGGTTAAACTGCATCGTGGCAAGGGTTACAGCGTGAGGTGTTTTCGATGGACACCTACACCGTTCCTAGGAGCATCTCTCGGCGCACATGGACTCTCTGATCTCGAAAACAGTTTCGCATTACACTGTCACCCGCAAGTTGGGCAGCGGCGGTATGGGGATCGTCTATGAAGCACAAGACTCGGATCTCGGACGGAGTGTCGCCCTTAAGTTTCTTCCTCCGGAATTGGCGCAGGATGCGCATTCCCTGGAGCGTTTCCAGCGCGAGGCGCGGTCCGCTTCGGCACTGAACCACCCTAATATCTGCACTATTTACGCGATCGAGCAGCACGAGCGACAGCACTTCATTGTTATGGAACTGCTGGAAGGACAGACGCTCAGCCAGATGTTGATGGGCCATTCGTTCGAGATGGACGAGTTGCTTCCGCTTGCAATCCAGATTGCGGACGCGCTGGAATCAGCGCACTCAAAAGGCATTGTGCACCGCGACATCAAGCCAGCGAACATCTTCGTCACTCCGCGCGGGCAGGCAAAGATCCTGGATTTTGGTCTGGCGAAAATGCAGAGTATCCTGCGTGCCGCCGACGGCACCCCTGCATCCTCAATGGAAACCGCTGTGCAACGCGAGGAGCTTACAGGGCCGGGTATGGCGTTAGGCACAGTTTCGTATATGTCCCCGGAGCAGGCGCGTGGACAATTGGTGGATGCCCGCACCGATCTATTTTCCCTCGGCACCGTGCTCTATCAGATGGCTTGCGGAGTTCTGCCATTCCAGGGTGACACTTCGGCAGTGATCTATGAAGCCATCCTCAACCGCGACCCTGTGTCCGTCTCGCAAGTGAATCCTGCTGTGCCCCAGGAGTTCGGTCGCATCGTGGGAAAAGCGATTGAGAAGGACCGGACTTTACGCTATCAATCGGCTACCGACCTCAAGACGGACCTAGCCCGACTCAAGCGCGATCTTGATTCCGGCAGCAACAAACGCGCTGTCGAGAGTGGCGCTTCCCGTTCCAGCAAGAACAGCGAAAAGTCCGTGGCGGTGCTGTACTTCGAAAACGTGAGTGGAGTAAAGGAAGACGAGTATTTCCGCGACGGCGTCACCGAAGACATCATTACCGAGCTCTCGAAGATTCGCGGTCTGAAGATCTTTTCCCGTCCCACTATCTTGGCCTATCGCGACAAGCAGGTAACACCGGCGCAGATCGGACAGCAGTTGCGGGCAGCTTATGTGCTTACGGGCAGCGTGCGGCGTTCAGGAAACCGGCTGCGTATCAGCGGACAACTCATCGATACCCACACCGATTTTCCTATGTGGTCGGAGCGATACGATCGCGAACTGAAAGACGTCTTCGAGGTGCAGGATGAGATCGCCCGAAAGATCGCCGAGGCGCTTCGCATAACTTTATCGCCGCAGGAGCAGGAGGCCCTCGCCGCCAGACCCACCGATAACCTCCAGGCATACGATCTATATCTCCGCGGCAAGAGCTATGCGCGTCGTTTGACATTGCAGGACATGGAATTTGCATTGCAGATGCTCCAGAACGCGGTTGCGCTTGATCCCAATTTCGCCATCGCCTACGCCGCCATGGCCAATGATTGCGCAACTATTCACTGCAACTTTGGGCGCGAACCCATTTGGTTGGAACGCGCCAATGCTGCGCTGCAAAAAGCGCTGGCCCTTAATCCGGATTTGCCGGAGGTGCAGATCGGCCAGGCTTGGATCCTGTATTCAACTGATCGCTACGATGAAGCGGTGCAGATCGCTCGAAAGGTGATCGAGCGCAAGCGCGATTGCGAGGGCGCATTCTATTTGCTTTGCCGGGCACTGTTTGCTTCCGGCCGATATCACGAAGTCGCGGAGATCGCGGAAGTCGCGCTTGACTCCAGTGGTGACGATTACAACGCGTATGCGCCGATCCTGAATTCTCTGGAAGCGCTGGGAAAACAGGAAGCAGCTCACAATCTCTTGCTGCGGAACATTGTTGCATTGGAAAATCATCTGAAGCGCGTGCCGGAAGATGCCCGTGCGCGCACACACCTTGCCGTATCGTATGCATCGGTTGGTCGCAACGACGATGCTGCGAAAGAGGCCATCTTCGCCACGACGCTTCGCCCGAATGACGCTATGGTCCTCTACAACGCCGCGTGCGTCTTTGGTGTCTTGAAGAACAAATCGGAAGCGCTGGCGACGATTCGGAAGTCCTGGGAAGCTGGATTCAAAGATGCCACATGGGCTCGACGCGACCCCGATCTCACGATCCTGCATGACGATCCTGAATTTGAACGCCTCTACCCTAAGAGTGCGATGAAAGAAGACAAACATTAGGACTCGCCGGCTTGAGCCGCGTTCATTGCGCAGCAATTATCAAGCGAGCATCGCCCTGCCGCTGACTTGCCGAGATGAGATATTCTGCCCGTTGCCCTTTCCCGTGGTTGCCCTTAACATAGCGCCACGGCGCAAGGTGCCGCTGCAGTGATCGGCCAGAACATTTCGCACTATCGGATATTGGGCAAACTCGGCAGCGGTGGTATGGGCGTTGTCTATGAAGCGGAAGACCTCCGCCTACATCGCCACGTCGCGCTGAAGTTCCTTCCTGACGAGTTGGCCAAGAGCGCGATGGCGTTGGAGCGGTTCCAGCGGGAAGCCCAGGCCGCTTCCGCGCTTAATCATCCCAACATCTGCACTCTGTACGACATTGGCGAACAGGATGGGAAATCCTTTATCGCCATGGAATTGCTGGAAGGGCAAACGCTCGACCATCGCCTCGCCGGAAAGCCGTTGCCGATAGAAAGCCTGCTTGATTGGGCGATCCAGATCGCCGACGCGCTCGACGCGGCGCACAGCAAGGGCATCGTCCATCGCGACATCAAGCCGTCCAACATCTTCATCACGCAACGCGGACAAGCCAAGGTTATGGACTTCGGCCTGGCAAAGCTGGAAATAAATGGAAGCAGCGCGCTGACCCCTTCTCCGGATGTCGCCACGATGACCGGAACCGCCGGAGACCTCACCAGCCCGGGCAGCACCATGGGCACGATGGGATACATGTCTCCAGAACAGGCCAGGGGTGAAGAGCTGGATGCGCGCAGTGATCTGTTCTCGCTCGGCGCAGTGCTCTATGAGATGGCCACGGGAACTCGCGCATTCACGGGAAAGACAAGCATTGCGATTGCCGACGCCATTCTGAACAAGGCGCCTGTCGCGCCCATACGCTTGAATGCGTCTGTGCCGGTGGAGTTGGAACGAATCATCAACAGTACGCTGGAAAAAGACCGCGACGTACGTTGTCAATCCGCGGCCGAACTGCGCGCGCAACTGAAGCGGCTCAAGCGCGAAACCGAATCAGGGAAGAGCGTCGCCGCTACTCCGCGCAAGGGCGGAAATCAAAATAAGATCTGGTTCGCGGCTGGCGCGGTCGTTGCGCTGGCGCTGATCACAATCACTGGACTGTACCTGCGCAAGCCGTCCGCGCAGGCGATCGAGTCCATCGCAGTGCTGCCCTTCAGCAACATTGGCGGAAATGCCGACACCGACTACTTGAGCGACGGACTCACGGATTCGCTGATCAACGGTTTGGCCCATGTGCCCCAGCTCAAGGTGAAGTCGCGCAATTCCGTTTTTCGCTACAAGGGGAAAGATGTCGATGTGCAAAAGATCGGGAATGAACTTGGAGTAGGCGCGCTGCTTACGGGCCGTGTCACGCAACGCGGAGATTCCATCAACGTTAGCGCCGAACTGACAAAAGTCAGTGACAACACACAGCTCTGGGGCGAGCAGTACACGCGGAAGTCCAGCGACATTATTTCTTTGCAGCAGCAGATTGCCAGCGATATCGCGGAGAAGCTGCGTTCGAAGCTTACAGGTTCGGAAATGAAGCAGGTGACAAAGCAGGGAACGCAGGATCCCGAGGCTTACGCACTTTATTTAAAGGGCCGGTATTACTGGAACAAGCGTACGAACTCCGACATTACGAAGGCGGTTGGTTATTTCAATGAGGCAATCGGCAAGGATCCCGGCTATGCGCTGGCATACTCGGGACTGGCTGATTCCTACACTGTGTGGCCGAACTATGGCGGCGACCCCCGTGAGGCATATCCCAAGGGCGAAGCGGCTGCCAGAAAGGCGCTGGAACTCGACCCGACCTTGGCGCACCCTCACGTTGTACGGGCTCAAAAACTGTTCCGCGAATGGAAATTCGTTGAGGGCGAAGCCGAATTCAGAAAGGCGTTTGCACTCGATTCAAACGACGCGTCGGCGCATCAATGGTTTGCTGAAGCTTTATCCGCGATGGGAGGTAGGCAACAAGAGGCGCTCGCGGAATCCATTCGCGCACAACAACTTGATCCGTTATCGCCGATCACGGGCACCAATCTGGGCGGCATCTACTCATGCGCAAGGCAGTTCGATCGTGCGCTTGAAGTACTTAAGCGCGTTGCCGCGGACAATCCCGAATTTTCCCGGGTACATATCTTCATGGCAGTGGCCTATATGGGCAAGAAGATGTATCCCGAGGCCATTGAACAATTCAAGATCGCCGGTCAACTCTCCGGTGAGCAGTATGAGATCGACTCGGCTGCTGCTATCGAACAAGGTTTTCGAGCGGCTGGCTGGAAGGGCGCTTTGACGAAATCGCTGGAGGTCGAACTGGCCCAACGAAAAAGATCTTACGCATCGCCATATCGAATCGCATCGCTCTACGCCCAACTCGGCGACAAAGATCACGCCTTCGAGTGGCTGGATGTTGGGTTTAAGGAGAGAGACGAGCAAATCCTCAATCTCAATACCGATTTCCAGATGGACCAGATTAGATCTGATCCGCGCTTTGCCGGGCTGTTACGAAAGGTCGGCTTCCCGCAGTAGCAGCGTTGGCGTAGTGCTATCGTTTACCCGTGCCTCTCCTGATTCAACTGTTGCGAGCGTTTGTAATCCTCTTCGGCGTGACTCCGCCGAAGGAGGGCGAGGAAGAGAAATGGGCTCTGTATCTGCTTTACGTAGTTATCATTGTCGCCGGCGTGGCGGTGATCGCGATAGCCCTACTGTTCAAAGTATTTGTGTGAGCGCGTGAGACAAAATGCTTAAGCTCTGGCTATGTTCCATTCTGTCGTTGGCTGCTCCCCTGCAATCGCGCACGCCTGAAGAACTCCGATCCGCAACGGCGATAAAG
>JAOAPL010000195.1 GCA_025462925.1 Acidobacteriaceae bacterium | reverse complement strand
TTGGGTTTGCGGGCTGTACTCCGGCTGAGCTACGCCGTGGAGTCGACGTTCTGGCGACAGTATTAGGTGCTTAGCACACACGGCAAGCGGCCGCAAAACGGGGCGAATTCTAGGTAATGGGTTTCGTTGGTGGATCGTCGGCAACCCTTCCGCAATCTCAAGGATTCGGCTCGATACCGATATGGTCATTGACCGCTGATTGAATCCGCTGCTTGCAGCCAATATATCGTTCGGTCGTTTGAACTGAGATATGCCCCAAGAGGAATTGGATCTGCTCCAACTCGCCTCCCGAGGCATGGCAGAGCCGAGCACAGGTCCGTCGCAGATCGTGTGGCGCCAACTTCGCCACGCCGATGCGCTTGGCGGATTCCTTCACAATGTGCCAAACCGCCTTCACCGTCATGCCATCTCCCCATGTCCTTCCAACTTTGTTGACTCGGCGGAACAGTTTTCCTCGATCAATTCCAGCCGCGGCGAGCCAATCGTCGAGTTCGGTTCTCACCCAATCCGGAACTGGAACCGTTCGAACGTGGCCTCCCTTGCCGAGCAGATCAACAATGGCCCAATGCTCTTCGCGTTGCTGGAGGTGATCCAATCTCAACGCCACGGCTTCATGCCGTCTCAAGCCGCACGCGAGCAGCAATGCTAGTAATGCTCGGTCGCGTTTTCCTTTCAGTCGTTGATGATCGGGTGCTTGCCAAAGAGCGTGGCCCTGCTCCGCGGTCAGCCAATTGCCAAGGCGCACCCCCAGCTTCTTCACGCCCTTAACGCGGCGAATACCAGCCGCCAAATCGGCGCTGAGGAGACCGCAGTCGGCGGCCTCGTATGCAAGCCGGCGCACGGCACCGAGACGTAGATTGACGGTGCCAGGTGCAAGTTGACGGGATTCGAGATGAGACCGATAGCGCAGCACTACAATTCTGTTGAGAGCCAAGCGAGGTTCCGAACAATACCAGTCAACGAATTCATCGATGGCGTGACAATAACCCCGTTGGGCGTCCAGGCTGGTGAGGCTATTCAAGACTGCGGCTTTGGCGTGCTCGAGGTCTGGGAGGCGCAGGACAGATTTTGTGGTGGTGCGTTTTCTTCGTGAGTAGGGTTTCCGCTTCATGATCGATGGCCTCCATGCCACCGACCAATGATTGGGTGAATGTTGCGGCGGTACGGTCAGAGTTGTCCGTCAAGCGCTAACGTCACTCGGGAGTGACTCACTTCAGGCCAATGATCTCAGCGAAGCGCTCGCTCCTCACGCGGACTATCTGCAGGCGGTACAAGATCAGGCCAATCATTGACTCGCGCTTGCCAGCTTGGATGGACGTGCGCACATCGGCATCGTATCAATGACAAATGCCCTGGGAGCGCCTGCGAGCGTCATTCATGGGCCTCGACTTTGGCCGGTAGCGTGAATTGAAAGCTTGCGCCGCGCGGGGAGTTGTCGGCAGCCCACAGGCGGCCGCCATGTGATTCGATGATGGAGCGGCTAATGCGAAGTCCCATGCCGGTGCCGTGAGGCTTGGTGGTAAAGAACGCATTGAAGATCTGGTCCGTCTGGTGCGGGGGAAGCCCCACGCCGATATCGGTGACGGACACCAGAACTTGCTCGTTTTCCGCTCTCTGCGACCTGATGGCTAGCTCGCGCGTACCATCCACATCCTTCATCGCCTCGATGCCATTGATCATGAGGTTCATCAAGACCTGCTGCAATTGCACGCGATCTCCCATGACCTGGGGAAGATCTCCCGCCAGCTCGGTCCGGAGTGATATGGAGTATCGCATTGCCTCGCTGCGGAGAATGACGATCATCTCTCGAATGACTTCGTTTACATCAACCAAATCTCGTTCCGACATACCCTTCTTGAAGAACAGGCCAATCCGGCTGATGATTTCTCCCGCACGCTTTGCGTCTTTGCTGATTCTCATTGCAGCCGCGCGCGCCTCTTCGATGTTTGGGGTGTCGCCCTCCAGCCAGCGCAAGCAGGTGCTGGCGTTGGTGGCGGCAGCGGCAATCGGTTGTTTCACTTCGTGTGCCAGGGAGGCTGTCAGCTCTCCCATGGTGGTCACCCGGCTGACGTGTGCGAGATCCGCCTGCGCCTCTTCGGCCCGCTTACTGGCGCTGATGTCCATCGAGGTACCTACGAATTGCACCACATCCCCGGATGCGTTCAAAACAGGATGGCCGACGATGTGGATGTATTTGACCATGCCGCCCGGAAGAAGTACTCGGACTTCCACTTCGTAATCCGACCTTTCACGGATTGCTCGATCGACTGCCCTTTGCCACTTGGCTCGATCCTCCGGATGAAGGCGCTGCAGCCGTTTTTCCCAAGCCGACATGCCCTCTTCTGGATCGAAGCCATATATGCGGTACCATTCCTCGGAGACATGCAAGGCGTCTCCTCCCGCTACCCGCCAGGCCCAACTCCCCGTATGCGTCAGCCTCTGCGCTTCCGCCAAATAACGCTCGCTCCGCCGCAACTCTTCGTTCACGGCTGTCAGTTGGCTGGTTCGCTCAGCGACTCGTCGCTCGAGTGCCTCGGCGACACGCCTCTGGTCGCCTGAACGTCGAGCCTCTTGCAATCCAATTGCGGCCTGATTGGCCGCGACTCGCAGGAGGAGCAGTTCGATGTCGGTCGGGAAATCAGCTCGCCGAGAGCCAGCCACCAACACGCCAACTTCGTCCTGAAGACCCAGGGAGAAGGACGCGATCGCGACCTCACCCTGTCCGGCCGGATTTGGAATCACTAAACGCGAAGCAGTTTGGTCGCCGCTCAACCAGGGGCCGAGCGCTCGACAGACTTCCTGCGACTGAGCAGAGAGATGCTGACGTTGAGCCAACCGGACCACCTCGATTGGCGAACCGTCAATCGAATGGTTCAGACGGGCGCCCGCGAAATCGAGGCGCAGGATGGCGAGGAGCGAGTCGAGCAACGTGCCGAGCATTTGGCTTGACTCGCTGCCGCTCCAAATGGCGGCAAGGGCCAGAACGCTGATCAGATCGTTGATGCAGCTCTGAAGGCGCTTGACCTCATCGGCTGTTTTTTCCATTTCCACTTCCACATCAAACCACTGATGGGGGCGGCGTGTCGCGCGTGGTGTGTCGTTCGCGCAGCTTGCGCAAGAATTCATCCGGCGGAACGAAGAACGGGTTCTCCTGGAGGATGCCGCCAATGATGATCATCGGGTGGGTCCGCATGATGTCGACGACGATCTCCCCGCCAAACTTGGCGAGATCGTACAGTCATATGACCGGGTCCTTATAGCGAGGCAACAAATAGTTCAGCCTCGTCTCGTACTCCACAAGGTCGTCGACTCCCGGTCGATCTTCAAGGGCCCATTCCATATGGGCGACCAGCCGGGTGAGCGCGAACCCCTGCTGGATGCCACCGTCAAGGACCTCCTCGATGAGCGCGAGCATCCGGTCCTGATCGAAGTGACCATCGCGCAGATAGGCGTCAGCCCAGTTGCGTAGCTCGAACTGACCGCTCTTTTCGGCCGCCTCCACATCGATGGCGGCCGACGCGAGTCGCCGCGCGTGCTCCGCGCGAAGCTTGGGATCGACAATGTGGAACGCCTTCTCGCCCCGCTCGAAACCCTCTTTGATGAACGGAAGCAGCACCCTGTATTCTTCGTCGGGATTGTGGAAGAACGCGCAGACGTGACGTCGCGCGCCAAGCACCGAGCCCGCGAGCCGAATCGGTTGGCTTCTGTCACTCGAAGTTCCCCTGCGCGCCTTCGCACGGTCATTGGCGGGATCCATCGAAGTTCTCCTTCGGACAGGCGGTCCCCACGTCCAACCGTTCACGGGCACAGAGAATCGCCGGCAACTGTGGCCTGCACCGGCGCGCCACGACGCCTGAAACGGACATCGTAACCCATATCCCCGCTGCGCTTCGAAGGCGCGTACCGCCTGTAACGGAAAGGGCCGCGTGCAAGCCGTAGCAAGCGGCGCGTATTACCGTCTGAGAACGGGATTTTGAAACCCATCCGGGGCCGTGTTCGGAAGCCCATGCACGCAGTACGTACAGAAATTGTGATAGTTCCTCCGTTGGCAGTCCGTAACGACTGAAGACTCGGTGGCTTCACCGCTCAATGGTATCTCGAATCGCATCTTCATAGAGAGGAGCGAGGTTGGCATCCTCACTGTCGCCTTTTGCGAGTCTCTCGATCATATCAACGGGTCTCGGGATACTGCCAATTGACTCGGTCGGTATGGTGATTGAAGAAGGCTTAGCCATACTTACCGCCTTACGGCAGGAAATTTAGCTAACTGCTGTGAAGATTAACAAGCCCCTGTTCGACGTGAATCAACGGAGGGTTTGATGCTTTTCTCGTAGCTCCCGGATAGTCGGCTATCCAGAAGTAATCCAGATTGGGACATGCGGATCGGTACCGAGAAGTCGGCTTGTAGGAAGCGATCTCCGTGCTCGGCATCGATCCTAGCCTGATTATGGGCTACGCGGAAACAACGCTGCTCTTTAGTTGGAAGCTGCCAACATTCGCGGTGTCATGTAGGTGTCATGCGAATGGTGATGAATCGAGATGAAAAACGATCAAAAACTGAAAAGAGAAGGTGAATCGACCTTATCCCATTTAATCAGAACTTGCTGATTCCCCTCGATTTGTCTCGGCTCCGGCAAATTGTGATTAAATCAGGTTCACGGCTGTTAACCGAAATGTTGGAGGTTCGAATCCTCCCCGGGGAGCCAACTCCTTTG
>JAOAPL010000185.1 GCA_025462925.1 Acidobacteriaceae bacterium | reverse complement strand
AGGGCCGGCAGGATTGATAGGCAACTGCGCCACCGTCAGCGGCGTGGTAAAGGTGGCATTGAACGGAGCATTCTGGTCCGCGCGATATCCCAACGCATCCTGAAGATCGTAGTACATCCCAAACCCTGCGCGAATCACGGTCTTCTCGCTGAACGGGCTCCATGCCAATCCGATCCTCGGTTGAGGCAAGAACTTTGCATGATTCACAGTAAAGAGGGAATCGCTTACGCGAGGATTTGTGGAGATCACGCCGTTTGTAAACGTATAGTTCGCGGCGCGGCCGTGAGCCTCATTCCATCCGGTGCTGGATTCAGCGCGGAAACCGAGAGTCGCGGTAAGTTTGGGACTGAGTCGGAGGGTGTCCTGCACGTACCAAGCGCCGAAGAGCGAACGCCAATTCATCTCCGTCGGCGCGGGATCGAACAGAAAGCTGGAAACATTTCCTTGCAAGAATGTTTGCAAGCTGGTGAACGTCGCTTGTCCAAACTGGCTCAGGGCAATCGTCTCATTCGATTGAAAACGCTGCAACCACACACCGAAATCAAACGGATTGCGGCCGCGCGTAAGCGCCAGGTGATCGTCAAAAGTGTAGAGATTCCGCGCGATCCTCAAGTTGCTTCCATTATTGCTTCCCGCCAGCCCAAGTTGCGCCTGCGGATTCGAGGCCGCGCTGCCTCCCACTACGACCGCGCCCACCGGATGCCCGATCAAAAAGCCGGGCACATTCTCTGCGGGCGTGCCCGGAGTCGGCTCTCCGGTAAAGAAATAACCAGCACGCGAAAAGCCCACGCGCACGTTGTTTATTAACCTCGGCGAAAAAACATGCGTCTCTTCCAGGCTGAGCACCTGATTTCGCAGCGTCACTGCATCGCTGCTGAAAGGATTGAGCGGCGTGGCCGTAAAATCTTCACCGTCGTCGATGGTGTAGACACCAAACAGCGTATCCTGCTGGGAAAAGATGTGGTCAACTCGCGTCGTACCAAAGTCTTCCCGAATCGTTTGCAACGGGCTGCTGAAGACTTCCGCGATTCCGCTAAAGTCCGGTGCGCCTGCTGGCGCGATAGGCCAGAGATTCAGCAGCGGTTGAACGCTGGGCGCCGCAGCTGCCCGGGACGCGGCGTCCGGAACGAAGGCCGCCGACGTCTGATGCAGGTGCTGGCGAAATCCCTCGTAATTAGCAAATAAAAATGTGTTTCCTTTTCTTATCGGGCCGCCGAGGGAGGCGCCGAACTGATTGCGCTGAAACGGCGGAGCCGAACCCTGGTCAAAGAAGTTAGGCGCGTCCAGGGCATTGTTGCGCAAGAACTCGAATGCCGATCCATGCCATTGGCTGGTTCCCGATTGCGTAATGATCGACACTTGCGCGCCCGGGTGCTTGCCGAATTCGGCGCTGTAAGAGTCCCGCAGCACATTGAATTCACGTACTGCATCCACGCCCAGCAACATGCCGCTGGTGCCACCCGGTTGCATATTGTTTTCCGCCGCACCGGTGTACTCGATCCCGTTCAGCAGAAACAGATTTTGCTGAGGACGATTGCCGGAAACAGCAAAGTTATTGGCCGTAGTGGAGTTTGAGATCCCCGTCCCGCCGGTTTTCTGCGAGGTGAAATTCACGACGCCGGGATTGAGCGGCAGAAGCAGATCATAGCTGCGTCCGTTTAAAGGAAGTTCTTTTATCGCCCGCTCCCCGACAAGGCCAGAGATGTCCCGCGTGGAAGTGCTAACTATGGGGGCATCTTCCGCGACTATTACATCTGTTCTAACCTTTCCTACCTGCAGATGCAGATCAACGTTGGCCTCTTGGCCAACTACCAAATGAATACCGGTGCGGACTGCATCCTGGAACCCTGCCTTGGCGCACCGCACTTCGTATTCACCGACTGGCAACGACAGCAGGAGGTAACTACCTGCATTGTCGGTGCGGGAAATTCGCGTGGCTCCAGTCTCAAGGTTTTTCGTGGTCACAGTCGAAGACGGCACCGGCGCGCCAGATGAGTCTGTGACAGTGCCCTTGATGGTTGCCGAAACTTGAGCGTCGGACGAGGGTACACAGAGCAGCATCCCGCAGATCGCCAGGATGAAAACGCAACCCTGAATCTGCACAATTGCAAACAGCCGATTCAAATTCATTTTTCCACTCACCTCATGCGCTCAAGGTGAATATATTGTTAATTCGATTTTTATCGAGATGTCAAACCGACTTAATACGATTTTGATTCGGACTTATACGAATCACAACAGGGATCGCCGAAGTGGTTTGCTCTGGAGCTTAGGGTCTGCTAAAGACGACGCCGTGGGGAACCGCAGATCCGGTGCCGCCGTGAGGCCAACGAGCGGTATCCATGCGGATGCCGAGTTCGCCTGCAGATGCGGCGTCATGGAAGCGGGAATCGACAGTTAGTTCCCCATGCTCGCCAACATTGATGATGACGATCCTGTTCTGCATCTTCTCGTATCCCGTGAGCACAAGCCGGGTACCCGACGGGTCCACCGACAGCCAGTGTGGGTAGTCCTGTGGCGCAAGAGCCAGCTTGCCGACTTCGACAGGCTTTGAAGCGTCGGAAACATCCAAGGCGATTAACTCGTGTGCTTCGCTGGCCTCAACGATGTCGGCGACTGCATGCGAATGTCCTTCAAGATCGAGGAGCGGCATCTGCGGCTTGCCATGGCTCACCGTCTGGATCCAGAGGCTACCCGCGACAGCTGGCACGGCGCAGCTCGTTCCGGCGCCGCTGTCATAGATCAACTCGGCGGAGGGATCGTCGCCCTCCAATCCGATCATGCGGTATAGACCGCAGTTGGAGGTCGAGACAAGCACCGTCCGTCCGTCGCGCAGGAGACGCGGTTCGGCGGAGTTCACCCCCTCAACTCCTCGTCGTCCGGGCGGCAGGCGCACGGTCTTCAGCCGTTTCAGATCGGATAGCCGCCACACCTGTACTACGTGGCTGGTTCCCGCGTTATACATGTCCACGCTCGATGTCACCACGCGGTCGAGCCCGGGGATCACTGCGAGGCTGTACGGGCGAATGAACTCTTCCACTGCGGGGTCCGCCGCATCGCTGTAGCGAACGAGTTTGCCGTCACCATCGAGTTCTACCAACGCTCCAGGTGCGCGGTTCAGGAAGCCTCTCATCTGATACGTCGCTAGAACATGTCCGTTGTGGAGATGGAAGAATGAATGAGGGTGCGTGTACGGACCAGCGGCGCCGAACATCCCGAGCAGTTTCGGTGAACGCGCATCGCGGAGATCGAAGCGAAAAGTCAGCCCGGAAGAATAGTCGTTAGCGAAGAGGACGCCTCCGGCCGGCATCTCGTAGTCGGTGTGGTGAGCCAGATTCACAGGAACATTGGTGGAAATGCTGGTGATCACTCGCCCATAAGTCGATGATGTGGGTAGAGCGTCAATCACTGCCAGGAAGTCAGGCTGGCTTGTATCCGCAGATCGCGCCCACACGAACAAGTACTTGCTCGGTTTCGACTTGGCCTGCGCCCATGCCCCAATTGCGGCACACAAGAATCCGCAGGACACCAGAACGGACCACCACAGAACGATGGAGCTTGTCCTAGGACGCATGCACACCAACTCTCAGCGAAAAAAATAACTGGCGGATTCTAGCATGCGTGTAGCGGAGGAGCATTGGTGGGGCCTAGCAGACGATTTCCGAACTTTTCCAACCCAAGCCACCTGAGGCCCGTAGCCGAAGGCTAGTAATAGGTCAATATCCGATGGATCGTCATTGAAACCTTGGACTCGCTATCCGGCTCTGAACGCACCGACATAGTCTTCTGCGTCCAATTGTTTTGCTGGTCATATTCATACGTGTAATACACCAAGGTTCGCGACTGGCCCGGCCCTGTGGACTTCACGGGAATCATATTTCCAGCCTCGTCCATCCCGAACTCGGTGCTCACTTCCAGCGTCGGCGTGTAGATCGTTTCCTCCTCATTCACATCGCAGCGATCGTTGTAATGGATGTTCGTGACCACATCTCCGAAGACGCCACCCGTAACGCGCTTCTCGATCATGCGCCCCTGTGAGTCGTACTTGTACGATGATTCTCCGGAACCAAAAGTGCGCGCCAGAAAGTTTGCCAATGTCTTCTTCTGGGCATCGTTGAATGCTGTGCTCATCTCTTCCGGAATACTTGACTCCATATCATCCGAGATGAGTCTGTCGCTCAGAATCCGTCCCTGGTTGTCATACGTCCGGACCATGCGCATCGTGACCCGTCCGGCTGCGTCGCCCACCTTCGCCTCAATGGGACGATCGCGCTCGTCATAGATCGTGGTGACGGTCCCGCCCGAAGGAGACGCAAAACTGAGTTCGCTATCCTCCCATGGCGCAGAGGCGATGGCCGTGTTGGACTGCCTTTCGTAAACGGGATTGTGTTGGATTCGACGCTTTCGGCCATGTTCGTCGTAGTTGTAGGTGTCCGCAAGGGTGCCGCTGTTGTTAGCGATCGACGAGAGCCGACCCGTTGCATCGTAGGCATACGTAGCGCCGGATTGCTCAACGTCAGGTTTGCCTTTGGAACTGACGGAAACTTTCAAAAGGCGGCCGGCAGCATCGTACTTATACGTCGCCACGTAATCTTGGGCAGTGCCCTGACCAGTGCGCCTCTGCGAAAGCCGCCCCTCCGGCGAGTAAATCGATTCCAAGGTGGAGGTCCGCTCGGCAAAATTACCGGTGGCGGGATAGGTGGTCTGCTCGATGCATTGCTTTACTGGGCCACGAAGCGCGACGTCCGATAGGAGTGTCTTATCCATGTCTGACCCGAGAGCCGCGGAAGGCAGCACAATCGCCACCAAGAATACAAAACAGCACCGCAGTCTCGAGAGTGACGATCGCAAGTGCACCTCCTCAGAACTGCCGCAATGAGCTCTGATGGCAGCCAGAACAGAATGGTAGCCCTTGGCGATACCTCTCGCAATCGATTCGCGAATGATTGGGCGACCTTGGTCCCCACGGGAATCCACCATTTTCAGAATTGTAAGATTTCATTGGTCGGCCCTAGATGATGATCTTAGAACTTACTTGATTCCCGGAGTTCTGAGGTCCTGTTGAGTGCCTCAATTTGAGATGCCTTACGCCCGGAATGTCAGCGGATCGCATAACCGCCATCGACACGAATCGTAGTACCGGTAACAAAGTCCGAAGCTCGCGATGCCAAGTACACTGCTGTTCCGGCCACTTCTTCCGGTTGACCCCATCGACCAGCAGGGGTACGTAAAAGAATTTCGTCGTTCATGGGCATGGTCCGTACAGGCACCGTCATATCCGTTTCAATCCATCCGGGCGCAATCGCATTTACTTGTATGTTGTGCGGGGCCAGCTCAATGGCCATTGACTTGGTCAGTTGGATCACCGCTCCTTTCGCTGCGCTGTAAGACGGGACGAGCCCGGATCCAAAGAACGAATACATACTGCCAATGTTAATGATCTTTCCACGTTTGTTACTAACCATCGATCTGGCAGCGAGCTTCGAAAGGAGGAAAACTGCATTGAGTTGAGTCTCAATGACGTTGTCCCAATCTTCAGCTTTTTCCTGCAGCACACCGCCGCTCAACGACACGTTCCCGGCATTGTTTACCAA
>JAOAPL010000181.1 GCA_025462925.1 Acidobacteriaceae bacterium | reverse complement strand
TTGAATTTGCTTCAAACAACTGCTTAGGGAATAAGCCCGCAACCAAGAATTTTTTTGTGACGCCTATGAAAGTGACAGCAGAGTGCGACTAGTTTTCATTCATTGTTAGCGCTTGAATCCACCAATTACACGCGCAGATATGTCATTACGAGCGCAGATATAACGAGCGCCTACCGATTCACTGGAGCTGCGAAATTGCATTTAGAGTTTTTGCTACGGAGCCTGGAGATAAGAACTGCGGTCTGGCTGCAGAGTGAGGCGAGTTTAGGGGCGAGGTCGCATCGTGTCAAACGATCTGGAAGTTACCTGAGGACTAGTACCTAATTCTGTTTTTGTGCATACAACCAAAAGCGCTCAGGACAGCAACACAAAACGCCTCCAGCATGGAGGCGTTTTTCGGTATAGGTTGTGACAGAGTCGCTAGCTGATCGAACTGCCCGTCTTCGGGTCTGCCATAGTTGCCATTCCCTTGCTGACGACTTCTGGTTTTTCTTTGCCTGCCAGCAACTGCCGTAAGACGTATTGCAGGATCCCGCCGTGCTGGTAATAGAGCACCTCTTGCGGCGTGTCAATGCGCACCAGCACTTTGAACTCAATCTTTTTGCCGTCAGGGGCAGTAGCGCGGACGGTGATCTCACGGTCGGCGTCGAGTTTTTTGTCGAGCAACTTGGCGATGCCGATGAACTCGAAGGTTTCGTCGCCGGTGAGTCCCAGCGCTTCCGCATTGTCGACGGCACGGAACTGTAACGGCAGAATCCCCATTCCCACCAGGTTCGATCTATGAATGCGTTCATAGCTTTGTGCGATCACTGCACGCACTCCGAGCAAGCGCGGGCCTTTGGCGGCCCAATCGCGTGAGGAGCCCGATCCATATTCCTTGCCGGCAAGGATCACGAGCGGGATGCCATCGGCCTGGTATTTTGCCGATGCATCGAAGATCGACATGGTCACGCCCGTAGGCACGTACTTTGCGACGCCGCCTTCAGAATTGGGGACCATCTTGTTACGCAAACGGACATTCGCGAATGTGCCGCGAACCATTACTTCATGATTCCCACGGCGCGAACCGTAAGAGTTGAAATCACCGGGCTTAACTCCATGCGCGATTAAGTATTCGCCAGCAGGACTGTCCTTCTTGATGGATCCCGCGGGGGAGATGTGATCAGTGGTGACGCTATCCCCAAGAATGGCGAGCACGCGTGCGCCTTTGATGTCCTGCACCGGCGTGGGCTTGGTGGGCATGTCGTCAAAGTAGGGAGCGCGCTTGATGTACGTGGAGTCCGCGTCCCATGCGTAGGTATTGCCTGCTGGTGTAGGCAGTGTTTTCCAACGCTGGTCTCCCGCGAAGACGGTCTTATAGTTGTTGCGGAACATTTCGGAATCCACGCTCCTGGCAACTGTTTCATTCACTTCCTTTTGCGTGGGCCAGATGTCCTTCAGGTAAACCGGATTTCCTGATTTGTCATTGCCAATGGATTCGTTCTTCAGGTCAATGTTCATGCTGCCCGCAAGCGCGTATGCAACCACCAGTGGAGGCGACATCAGATAATTCGCACGAACCTCAGAATTGATGCGGCCCTCGAAGTTGCGATTGCCGCTCAGCACCGATGCCACGACCAATCCGTTTTCTTCCACCTCCGCCGATACTTCCGCAGGCAATGGACCGGAGTTGCCGATGCAAGTGGTGCATCCGTAGCCTACGGTTTGAAATTTCAATTGGTCGAGGAAGGGCGTGAGTCCGGCCTTCTTGTAATACTCTGTGACCACACGCGAGCCCGGTGCCAGAGAAGTCTTTACCCAGGGCTTTACCTGTAATCCTTTTTCGACAGCCTTTTTGGCGAGCAATCCGGCGGCGATCATGACGTAGGGATTCGAAGTGTTCGTGCAGCTGGTGATGGCGGCGATGACGACGTCTCCGTGAGCGAGGCCGTCGTGGATGGCAATATCCTTCTGCGCAGCCGGGGAGGATTTGTCTTCCTGTCCGGGCGCGCTGCCGCCTTCTGCGTCCATCCGATCGCGCTGGCGGGCGTCCGACGATACACCGCTCTTCACTTTTGTGCCGGGAATCTTCAAAGACGGAAGCGCTTCAGCGAAGGACTGCTTTGCCTGCGATAGCGGTACTCGATCTTGCGGACGCTTTGGCCCGGCGACGCTCGGCTCCACCTTGCTGAGATCAAGCTGGATCAGTTGCGTGTATTCCGCTTGTGGAGTGCTCGCTGTATGGAACATGCCTTGCGCTTTGCAGTAGGCCTCGACCAGCGCGATCTGTTCTTCGGTGCGTCCGGTCATGCGCATGTAAGCAAGCGTCTCTGCATCGACGGGGAAAATGCCGCAGGTGGCTCCGTACTCGGGTGCCATATTGGCGATGGTGGCGCGGTCGGCAAGCGGAAGCTGGCTCAATCCAGGGCCGAAGTATTCGACAAACTTTCCCACGACTCCGACTTTTCGCAGCGCCTCAGTGACTGTCAACACGAGATCGGTCGCAGTGGAACCTTCCGGCAACTGACCAATGAGTTTGAATCCGACAACCTGCGGAATGAGCATGGAGACAGGCTGGCCCAACATCGCGGCTTCGGCTTCGATACCGCCGACGCCCCAACCCAAGACGCCGAGTCCGTTGATCATGGTGGTGTGCGAGTCTGTGCCCACGAGCGTGTCGGGATAGGCTTGCGTCTTGCCCTCAGCCGGATTGGTGAAGACGACGCGAGCGAGATATTCAAGATTGATCTGGTGGACGATGCCCATCTCCGGCGGCACGACGGCGAAATTCTGGAAGGCCCCTTGTCCCCAGCGCAGGAAAGCGTAGCGCTCGAGGTTTCGTTGAAATTCGAGGATGCCATTGGCAGTGAATGCGTTCGCGGTGCCGAATTCATCCACCTGCACTGAGTGGTCAATGACCAGTTCCGCGGGTTGCAGCGGATTGATCAGTGAAGGATCGCCGCCGAATTTGCTGACTGCGTCACGCATGGACGCGAGATCTACGACTGCGGGGACTCCGGTGAAATCCTGCATGAGCACGCGCGCCGGGGAAAAACTGATCTCGCGCGATGGCTCCTCGCACGCTTTCCAGCCGGCCAGAAATTTAATATCGTCCGCGAGGACTGAGCGTCCGTTCTCATTGCGCAGCAAATTTTCCAGCAGAATGCGCAGCGAATACGGAAGGTGCGCCGTGGAAATGCCCTTCTTGTCCAAGGCATCTAGTCTGAAAATCTCAAATTCGCGGGAACCG
>JAOAPL010000178.1 GCA_025462925.1 Acidobacteriaceae bacterium | reverse complement strand
TACCACAGCTTTTCATTCGACAGTTACTTTGATCCCAAGTTCATGGGCTTCCGCAGTCTGCGCGTGATCAACGAAGATCGCGTTGCACCTGCGAATGGATTCGGGACCCACGGGCATAACGACATGGAGATCATCACCTACGTGCTGGAAGGTGCTCTCGAACACAAAGACAGCATGGGCAACGTCGGAGTGATCCGCCCGGGAGAGGTGCAGCGCATGAGCGCGGGGACTGGCGTCCGGCATAGCGAATACAACCAGTCCAAAACGGATCCGGTGCACCTTCTCCAGATCTGGATCCTTCCTGAGAACAAAGGGATTAAGCCCAGCTATGAGCAAGTGGCCTTCAGCAAGGAAGAGCGCAGTGGAAAGCTGAAGGCGATTGCCGCATCCGATGCTTCGGGTTCGGGCGCAAATGGCAAGCCAGTGAAAGTGCACCAGGACGTAAATCTCTACTCTGCGATCTTGCAGCCGGGCGAGAGCGTCACACACGACCTCGCTTCTGATCGGTACGCGTGGGTGCAGGTTGCACGCGGGTCCGTGGCGCTGAACGGAGTCGAATTAGCAGCTGGCGACGGTGCAGCGGTGGAGAAAGAATCCGCGCTGCAGATCACCGGAAACAAGAAAGATACGGAAGTCCTGTTGTTCGATCTGGCATAACGATATTGACGAAAGTCTGTGTTTCAATGAGCATGAATCGAGAGGAATTCTGATGGCATACGTTCCAAAGATTTTGGCTTTTGCAGGAAGCACCAGAACCGATTCGTACAACAAGAGACTCATCAAGGTTGCGATCCAGGGCGCGGAAGCTGCGGGTGCGCAGGTCACTTATCTTGATCTGCGTGACCTGAATCTGCCCCTGTATGACGGAGACCTCGAGTCAAGCGATGGATTGCCCTCTGGCGCTCGCAAGTTCAAGGACCTGCTCTTTGCGAACGATGGCATCATGATCGCTTCGCCGGAATACAACAGCTCGATCTCCGGCGTGTTGAAGAATGCGATCGACTGGGCTACACGCCCAGTGCCCGGCGAAAAGCCGCTGGAAGGGTTCACCGGCAAAGTGGCGGTGCTGCTGAGCGCCTCTCCAGGTGCGTCTGGCGGATTGCGCGGACTGGTCACCGTACGCTCATTGCTAGGCAATATTGGAGTGATAGTGTTGCCAGAACAGGCGACGGTGTCGACCGTCCACGAGGCTTTCAATCCCGATGGCAGCATGAAGGATGCGAAAAAGCAGGCGTCGATTGAAGACTTGGGAAATAAACTTGCGGCAATACTGGTGAAGCTAAAAGGAGAAAGCCAAGTGGCTGCAGCCAAATGAACGAATTGCAACGCATTGCAGATCAGATTCGACGCTCCTGGCAGGGAGAGGCATGGTCAGGCCCGTCAGTGCGCGAGACGCTGGAGGGCGTGACCGCAGCCCATGCTGTGCAGAAACCGTTGAAGAACGGACATTCCATCTGGGAATTGGTTCTGCATCTGACCACATGGAGCAAGGTGGCGCGACGTAGATTTGAAGGTGAGTCGTTTGAGGTAACCGAAGCAGAAGACTGGCCGCCGGTCGGCGATAGCGGTGAAGGTGCGTGGCGGATCGCGTTAGCCGATCTGGAGCAGGCCAACAATGACCTTGTCGCAAGCCTGGAGACTGCGGCAAAGACCGCATCTTCTGACGCGCGCCTGAATGAACTTGCCCCCGGCAAAGACCACACCATTTACGTCTTGCTACACGGAACCGCGCAGCACAATCTTTACCATGCAGGGCAGATTTCTTTGCTCAAGAAGGCCTTGGGTTAGATTACTAAGTAGTTAACATAGCAAGCGAACCAAAACAGCCCGTTTCCGAAATTTGCACCCCCATTGCGGTGAACATCCTTTGTTACTGTCATTTGCAACATCATTAGTGCAAAATGTTCTTCCAAATTACCGAGGATGGGCAAATCGGCATATACTTCTGCCGACTTCCTTCCCCGAACTCTTGCCATGATTGCCTCCGGCAACGGAATGCAGCCATGTCGCAGGCTCAGTACCACTGTGTTAACGTAGGGCGAAACTTTGTCACGCAGGCAGCAGCTGCAAAGTGTAACGGGGTAAAAGCTCATGCTGGTGAAATTCTGGGGCGTTAGGGGATCCACTCCCACTCCCCAGCTCGAAAATCTGCGATACGGAGGCAATACCTCCTGCGTTGAGGTCCGTATCAACGGGCAGATCTATATTTTCGACTGCGGCACCGGCTTCCGCAATCTGGGCAAGCAGCTGGTCCAAGAACACCAGAACCGTCCGATCCACGCGCACATTTTTCTTTCCCATTTCCATTGGGACCACATTCAAGGGATTCCCTTCTTCACTCCTCTTTACACCAGTCCTGACAACTACTTCTTCTTCCATTCATCGAGTCGGAGCCGCGGATTGCAACGTGCGATCGAAGAGCAGATGTCCGATCCGTACTTCCCCGTGGACATGAGTGAGATGGCGGCGCATCGCAATTTTTACGACATTGAAGAAGACCGCATTGCATTTGATGATTGCGTGATCCAGTCGATGTGGCTGAACCATCCGCAAGGATGCTTGGGATTCCGGATCGAGACTGACAACAAAGTCATTGTTTATGCTACTGACAATGAGCCTGGACATCCGGTCTTCGACAAGAACGTGCGCAAGTTGGCGGAAGGCGCAGACGTCCTGATCTATGACGCGCAGTATCTTCCCGAAGAATATGCAGCCGGCAAGCGCGGATGGGGACACAGCCATTGGCGCGAAGCCGTGAATATTGTCATGGAGAGCGGGACAAAAGAACTAGTTCTGTTTCATCACGATCCTGAGCACAGCGACAGCTGCATTGATTCAGTCGTGGCCAAGGCGAAGGAATTTTATCCGAAGGTTCGTGCTGCGTCAGAGGGCATGGAGATCCTGCTCTGATGGCTTAGTTTTTGCCTGTATCTTGCTTACTTTTGGCGGCACAAATATACTTTTCTGTCAGCCCTTGTAGCTCGTTTTTACCCTCCGCGAACCTGATTCATACGCATTCCCTGCGATGAAAGCAGTGCAGAGTAGTCACTCGCGTTATCATCCTTTAAAGAAACGGAAATCCAATGAGCATCACAATTGATAAAGAATTAAATCCCTGGGAAGCGCAGGCCGCGCGCTTTGATTTTGCAGCCCAGAAACTCAAGCTGGACGACGGCCTTTGGAAGATCCTCCGCTATCCTACCCGCGAGATCATTGTGCATCTGCCGGTCGCCATGGACGACGGCCGTTTAGAAGTCTTCACCGGATTCCGGGTGCAGCACTCGATTGCCCGCGGACCAGGCAAGGGCGGCGTGCGCTACTCGCCGGACGTGAACCTGGACGAAGTCCGCGCGCTCGCAAGCTGGATGACATGGAAATGCGCGGTGGTGAATATTCCCTTTGGAGGAGCCAAGGGTGGCGTGATTTGCGACCCGAAGAAACTTTCCCAGACTGAGCTGGAGAAGATCACGCGACGATACACCGCGGAGCTGATCGAATTCATCGGCCCGGAAAAAGATGTGCCCGCGCCCGACATGGGCACAAACGAACAGACTATGGCGTGGATGATGGACACCTTCTCCATGCACATGCGCCAAACCGTTACTGCCGTGGTCACAGGCAAGCCGCTGAACATAGGCGGATCACGTGGCCGTCGCGAGGCCACGGGACGCGGCGTCCTCATCGTCTGCGACGAAGCCCTGAAGAAACTTGGGATGCAGCGCGAAGGCACTCGCGCGATCGTGCAGGGATTCGGCAACGTCGGATCCAATGCCGCGCAGCTTATGCATGAAGCCGGTTACAAGGTCATCGGCATTGCTGAATACGATGGCGGGCTCTTCAACAAGCACGGCGTCGACATCAACAAGCTGGTCGAATACAAGCAACGCAATGGAACGGTGGTCGGATTCCCAGGCGCCGAAGCTGCCGATCCCAAGGAACTGCTCACCATGGAGTGCGAGATCCTGGCACCATGCGCGACAGAGAACGTCATTACCAGCAAGAATGCTGACAAGATCAAAGCGAAGATCATCGCAGAAGGCGCGAATGGGCCCACGACTTCGGTGGCCGATGAGATCCTTCAGGACAAGAAAGTCTTTATCATCCCCGACATCCTTGCCAATGCGGGCGGCGTGACTGCTTCCTACTTCGAATGGGTGCAGGACCGCCAGGGGTATTTCTGGAAGGAGTCCGTTGTCAACGAGCAACTTGAGAACATCCTAGTGGATTCGTTTGACGCGGTCGTCCAGTACGCCGACACGCATGGAGTGAACAATCGCATTGCAGCCTACATGTTGGCGATCGACCGTGTTGCATTCACCATCAAGCAACGCGGCGTTTACGCGTAGTTTCTCTCAGAGTTGCTGACGAGGGCGGTCATTGTGGCCGCCCTCAATGTTTGAAAGGCCAATCACATTGCCATCCCCGCAAGGGTGGCAGATAATCGAATTCAAGTGAACCTGCCGAACTATCTCACGCTCAGCCGCATCGCATCAGTCCCGCTGCTGATCTGGTTTCTATCCCCCAAGTGCATGTGGTTTCCCGTGCCCGGAGATCGAGAACTGGCGGCAGCCACTCTCTTCATACTCGCTTCCATCACTGACGGTTTCGACGGGTATCTGGCGCGCAAGCGCGGCCAGGTGACGACCCTGGGCATGCTGCTCGATCCGCTGGCAGACAAGCTAATGGTCGCCGCCGCGTTCATAGCGTTGGTGCAATTCAGTCCCGCGATTGTTCCGGCATGGATCGCGGTGATCGTGATCGGGCGAGAATTCCTGGTGAGCGGATTGCGGTCGATTGCATCCTCGGAGGGCTTCACCATCGAAGCCAGTGACTTGGGCAAATTCAAAATGGTGGTACAGATCGTGGCCATTGTCGCCGCAATCATCCACCACAATTGGCTCGAGCTGCACATTGGCGCTTTTACGCTGGATGTCGAAATCATCGCGCGTACTGCGATGTGGTTCATGGTGGCCATATCGCTGATCTCCGCTTTCGACTATTTCTTCGCGTTCTGGAGAAAGATCGACCACAGCGTGCAGAAGACGCGGCGTCGCAGGCCGTTCGTATTGAGCCGACGCAAGAAGCAGGCCGATGCTGCCAGCCAGTAAAAGAATCTAGCCCCAATAGAAAAGGCTCCCGCGAGGGAGCCTTTCGCTTTACTGCGATCAGTTATTTCTGGGGTGCAGGCTTCTTCGCTGTAGTAGCCGGTGTTGCCGGCTTCTTGGTTGCAGAAGCTGCGGCCTTTGGTGCCGGTGCTGGTGCGGTGATCGGTTTCACGTCCGGCATAGTTGCTCCCGCCGGAACGAACCAGATCTCCACCCTTCGTCCGCCCTTACCGCCGTCCTTGACTTGTATGCGAGAGCCGTCAATACCTTTGTCCTTGGTCAAGTAGGTCTTTGCATTGGTCGCGCGCGCGATGCCTAAGCGCGCTGCTTCAGCCAATGCGCTATATCCGACGAACATGACGCTGCTGTTGGCCTCGCGCTGTAAGCGCAGAGCGACGCCATCCAGGGCAGCCTTGGCGGTGTTGTCCACATACGCGCTGTTCGCTTTGAAAAGGAATTCACCCAACCGGCTGGGTTGAGCCGGTGCCGCAGGCGCTGCTTCGACATTGATGCGCGTTGTGGCGGAGGCAGAAAGATTTCGATCGTCTGTAGCAGTGGTCATTACCGAGATCACGCCGCCGGCTGCGCCCCTAGTATCGACGCTGGCCACGTTTTCACGCGGTTTCACAGCGCCGGCGTCAGAGACGAAGGTGTAGGTCAGCGGACGATTGTCCGGACTGCTGCCATTGCAACGCACCGTGGCACTCTCTCCTGAATGGACCGTGGCTGGTTCCGCGGAGCAGGTGATACTCGGCGGATTTAACACCGTGGGTGTTGCCGTCGGCGGCGGTGGTGGCGGAGGTTCTTCCATCATTTCCACGCCGTCACCAACTTGCATCGCCTCAATGCTGGAGGTAATCATCGCGGTTGAGCTGACCGGCGTGGTGTACAAAACGATAAGCTCGCCCAGTGATCGCCGTGGCAGTTCGGTATTCATCTGAATCTTAGTCATGGTGGGCGGAAGCTTCTGCGTCGGGTCTTCCATAGGAGCCTTCGTCAGTATGCTATTTGCCTGGTCTGCCAAAGCAGCCGCGTAACTGCGAGTGATGCGGAAGTAATCGCCAACCTTTACGCCCTGGTTTGCGCCGACACTCAAATAAACCTTGTCTTTCGCGGCAACGATGTTATTGAAATCCCTGGCCAGCACGATATTGCCGGTGAGTTTACCGTTTGCCTGAGCGAACTTGTTGAAGGGCGCTGGAGCGCGAAATTGTGGAACCTGTTTTTCCGCCCAAGGTATGGCCAAATCGCCTGGTCTGAAACCATCACAGCTTAATTCCACCTCTGCAATGCCGATGTTCTTCTGCACGTCGATGACCCGGACGCGGCCCAATTCGGCGTAGGGAAGGCCAACCTTGGCCAGAGCCTTGTTCTGTCCAGTGACGTACTCGAATTCATCATCATCGCGAAGAGCGCGGACGATCTGAAATTTCGCGCCGACCTGGTAAGAACCGCCGGTCAAGTAAACGATGTCCCGGTCAGAGAAGAGAGCTTGATTCGGCGTGTCCCAACCTGCTCCGATAAACGAAGTCTTCGCTATAGGCTGTCCTACGACGAATCCGGCGCAGTACATATCCGATTCCGAAGGGGTTTGCGCCTTGGCTACCGTTTGCGGCTGTGTCACGCTGGCATTGGGCCGTTGCGCTGATGCGCTCGTGGCTGCCCACATTGCCAGCAGAATCAATAGAACGCCCGTCTTCTTCATTGTCCCTCCGATGTCCCGCCACAAGGCGCTTGCTGCCGCGATGGGCTATGACGACTTAAAAAACGCGGCTGAAACATCTTGCCGCAAAAGCAAGCACACACTTCCGCTTGGAACGTAACAAAGCTGCCTAAGTGGGTCAAGATAATGTGTGTTAACCAGAACGGTACCCATGGAACCAGAGTTCATGTCCAGTTGCACTCCTTGGTTGCATCTAGCTTCACAGGCCTGTATGATTCGCGCCTGAATTCCCTAATGAGCACACAACTTCCAGCACTGGCACCGAGACTCCTGCGGCATCGCTTTCCCCGCGTTTGCGTGGCCGTGGTGGGCAAAAATCCCGCTGAAATGGTCGACAAGGCAGAGCAGCTGGCCAGAGATAACTCCTTTATTGAGTTCAGGTTAGACTATCTTCCCAAGCCGGCACTGTTCTTCCCCAAGCTGAAAAGCTTCATCGAGTACCATCCCCACGTGACCTTGATCGCCACCTGCAGGCGCGCCAAGAACGGCGGAAAGTTTAACGGGTCAGTGGCTTCGCAGGTGGACGTCTTGGCTAAAGCCGCTGCGACCGGATGTCATCTTGTGGACATCGAACTGGAAAGTGCGGCCCAATTAAAAACTGCCGATTGGAACAAATTAAAGAAGAACGCCTCCGTCATTCTGTCTTTTCACGATTTCCGCTCAACGAAAAAGCTGGAAGAGACTTTTGCCAAGATGGAAGGCTATCCAGCCGACTTTGTCAAGATCGTCAGCACCGCGAATTCCCTTTACGACAACGTGGTGATGATGAAGTTCCTGGAGAAGAAGAGCGATCAACGGCCGATGATCGGGCTTTCCATGGGAGAGCAGGGCATCATCAGCCGGCTCCTTTGCGTACGCGCAGGCAGCATCTTCACCTTTGGCGCGGCGCATCCTGGCGAGGAGACTGCACCGGGACAGATCGCAGCGCGCACGCTTCGCGACACTTATCGCATCGACCAGATCGACGCCGCGACACGCGTTTACGGTGTCGTGGGGGATCCGGTCGCTCATTCGCTCTCACCGGCGATGATGAATACGGCGTTTCGCCGGGAAAATCTCAATGCGATCTATCTCGCGCTGCACGCGAAGACTATGTCCGACTTAATGTCTTGTGTGCGTGACATTCCCATCCACGGCATGAGTGTGACCATGCCGTATAAGACGGAGATCCTGAAGTATCTGGACAAGACAGATGCTGTCACGGCTAAGATTGGCGCTTGCAATACTGTGATCCGTGCGCAAGATGGACGCCTCTACGGATTCAATACCGACGTCGCCGGGATCACCCGGCCGCTGGAACAGCGGATGCCGATCACGGGATCCAAGTTTCTGGTCCTGGGCGCGGGCGGCGCGGCGCGCGCTGCAGTCTTCGGATTAAAGGAGCGTGGCGGCGAAGTTTACGTGATGAACCGCACCGCCTCCGCTGCGCAAAAACTGGCGAAGCAAGCGCGCGCCAAGTTCATTCAGAAGCCGCAATTGGCGAAGCTCAGCTTTGACGCGATCATCAATGCCACACCGGTGGGGATGAACGGTGAACAGGACAAGCCGCTACTTTCTGAAAAAGAACTTAACTGCCGCTATGTTTTCGAGCTGGTTTACTCACCCGCCGAGACCAAGTTCACCCGAATGGCACGGGCAAAGGGCATTCACGTGATCCCCGGAGTGGAGATGTTTGTGCATCAGGGCGCTCGCCAGTTTGAGATCTGGACCGGTAAGCCTGCTCCTGTGGATGAAATGCAACGAGTGGTGATGCATGCGTTGGAACAGCGCGCAGCCGTGGCGAAGAAATAAGCGTCACTGTCCGTAGTGGCGATGACCGTTCCACAAGCTAGGTGCAAAATTGGACCGGGATCAACGCGCCGGAGGTACCCTGGGACGACTCTCCTCTGCCGCGCCGCGCATACGCATGGCGATAGACATCGTCATACATACGTCCGATGCGCGAGGGGCTACGAGCTTCGAAAATATATTGCTGGCCGCCTTTGCCCAATGCAGAACGAAAATCCGCATTCCGGGCCAGGAATGCCAGCCTGTGGGCCAAATCGCGCACCATAGATTTTTGGTCCGGGGAAAACCAGAGCAGGCCTCTCCCATCTGGACTCAGGTCACGATTGGCCGCATTGTCGGCAGCTAATACCGCCTTGCCCTGGACCATTGCTGCCAGCGCAATCGATTCATCGGTTCCCTGCGCGTCATTGATGGAGACTGAATCTGCGATCACGATTTCAGCCGCCGCGATGGCTCGCTGTTGGTCTTCTTCTGTTGTGATGACCACTTTGTCGCGGACATTCAATTCGCGGGCCTTCTTGCTGATCTCGAGAAGCAGACTGCTGGGACTCACTAGCAAAAACCTGATCGCGTCATTCTCTTGCAATGCATGCGCCAGACTCAGCAAGAGACTATTCAGATCGAAACTGTTATTCGCGTGCTTCTTTCCAGATTCTGTTTCTAGTTTCTCTTCGGTGACCTTCGCCAGGACCAATACCTTTCCTGGTTGTGCTATGCACATGTCCAGGCCAAGCGCCTCGAGTTCTGATGGGGCGTCATCCGCGGTGGTGGTGTTAGCGCAGACTGGATCCGGCACGACAAAGACATCTTCGGGTGCAATGCCTCGCGAAACGCATTCCGACCGCATTGCACGCGAATGGACGACGATGGCACTGGAGCGGGCAAGCGCGAACTGTTCCGCCGTTCGGAAAGACCGCGCCAGCCAGGAATTGGCTGTCGGCGATTGTTCCTCTATCCATTCCCTGACGTCATAAACGACGGTATCGCCGCCGCGAATTGCCGCCATAGCAGCGGCAAATGAATGTGCATGGATCAGCTGGGAGTGAAAAGATGTCCCATTTTCATCAAACTGCCTGCGCCAACAGCGAACGTCTTGCCAGCCTTTCAATAGAGAAACAGGATTGTCCCTCATATTTCGTTGGACACTCGCATCGCTCGTCATGGCTCGTGGACCATTTGGCGTTAACAGGTAAGGATGCATGCCAACATGGAGCTGGGCGTCAACCACGCTTGCGACATCCTGCACATGTTTACATGCATGCACAACCGCCCACGGGCGCACGCGGCCAGTCGTTCCGAAAGTATCGGGCTTGCGATCGTGTGAGCTCGTCTGAGTCGAGATCCTTGTTGTCGCAACAGGCATGGTTAGGAGGCCTCTTTGGCACGCCTTTGTGCTGCGACGTCGCGGTATTTGACCACTGCATTGCGGCCTTTGCTCTTGGCGGCGTAGAGCGCGGCGTCGGCGAGCTCCACAAGTTCGCGCTTATTCTTGATATTCGAATCGAAAAACGACAGACCGATACTGATGGAGAGCTTTTCTGTTACGGACACCTCGGCAGAGTCGGGGAAACAGATAGCGAAGTCGGTTTCCTCCACCGCCTTGCGAATGCGCTGTGCCACCGCGTAACCCTCGTCCTCAGTGGTCTCGGGCAGGATCATCACGAACTCTTCTCCTCCGTAGCGCGCAACCGTGTCCACCTCGCGCATGTCTTCCATCAAGATGCGCCCAACCTGCCGCAAGACCTGGTCCCCAATGTGATGCCCATAAGTGTCATTGAGGGGTTTGAAATGATCGATGTCGAGCATCAGCAGGACGAATTGCACGTGCTTGCGGTCTGAGCGCTTCACCTCTAATTCCAGTTGCTGTTCGAAATAGCCGCGCGATCGCAATCCGGTGAGATGGTCAGTGAATGCAAAGTGAATCAGTCCTTCATTTGCGCGTTCGCGGGCCAAAAGGTTTTCTGCCACGCGGGCTAGAGCCCACAGGAGTTGCGCATCCTCCATATTGAATGCACTCGGCACTTTGGAAAAAAACTGCAGCGACCCCATTACCCTATTGTTGACCAGCACCGGAACTACAACCCCAGAAGAAGCCTCTACAGCAATCAGCAGTTTGTCCACTTCCGGGTGCCCTGCGGAATTTACCAGCAAGGGTTTGCCGTGTTTCATGCACCAGTAGTCGAGAACATTACCTGTCCCATACTCTTGCTTCAGTTCGGGAGTCAGGCTCTTGCAGTCTCGCAAGCGAGATTGTTCTTCCACTTCATTCCAGAAGTAGATCAGCACACGATCGTATCCGGCGATTTCCCGGGCGTATTCGCACAGCACTCCCAAGGTCGCGTCCATCTGCATTTGCAGACCCGCCATCATGCTCAATCGGAGAAGAACGTTCACGTCACGCCAGCGACTCTGTACGGTCGACTGCGGCAGTTCCGACGACACTTCGACGAAGAACTGCTCGGGAATGGATCGTTCACTCGTGGATCGTTCACTCATTGTGTTAAGCGGAGCCATTTAAAGTGCGTCAGGCGATATCGAAGGCAAGACCGAGTACTACTCTCCGAATCGATGTTGCACGATAGATACCAACTCTTGGCACCTTCTCTGGTGCCGCCACTCTCGTAATTGCAATAACTTAAGTAGCGAGAACTGCCCGGTTGGATGACTGCGCGCCGAGCCACCAGAAAAAGTGGTATCCGGGGTTACTAAATTGGTAGCAACTTTCTCTCAGGAATGCACCGGAACTGATGCAGCTATCTTCCGGAATCATGCCGCTTTCGCAGGCGACTTAGAGACCTTCAAAAGCTGATTCCAGCGTTGTTGCACTCTCGTCGTGCATCATCTTTGTTGCTATTGCTAGGGTGAACAGCTAGGATAGCTAAGTAACAGACAGTGTTACATCTCCCCATGGACACATGTCTACCGCTGTCGCCTCATCAAGTTTCTACTCAAAATTAGGCCCTGACCATAATTAACGGGGAGGCGGATTTTTCCGTCTCGATCATTTACCGGTGAATCTGATATGGCTTGGTACGCGTACTGCATCACTGAGCAACAAGCTTTCCAAGGAACCACTCGAGCACGACGACCCTTTCCCATTGAAAGCTTGCATGGTGTGAACGGCACTCAGGTCTTCGGATATCCCAGCGGAGACTTCGCAGTTATCGTCAGCGAATACATCTCAAACGGGCAACTCAGCCAGAAGGCAGTCGTCGAACACGCGAGAGTGGTAAGCACATGTTTCGATCGCACTACTGTCCTTCCTTTCCGCTTTGGCACAGTTTTTGATTCAGATGAATCGCTCAGGCGGGCAGTGCGGGCCAACCGCAAGCAATTCCTGGCGTCAGTCGATCGCCTTCGGGGCAAAGCCGAGATGCATTTAAAAGTGACGGTTAAAGATGGCTCTGTTCGTGAAGCGATGGCGGACATCATCCTGCCGAAGACCACTGGCGGCGAATATTTGACTTGCCTGCGCGAAAAGGCCACACGTCAGCGGGAGCGCCAGACAAAAGCCCGGGCTCTTTCCGTGCAAGTACATAAGATGTTCCATCCACTTGAGGAAGAAGTCAGTTGCCGACGTATTGAAGCCGGCGGAATGCTCATCGACATCGCCCACCTGATCGACCACAAATCCATCGAAAAATATCAAAACCGTTTCACCAGCGCCGCCGGTCAGTTAAAGGGCTGCGAACTGGTCATCAGCGGCCCCTGGCCGCCCTACCATTTCATGCCAGGCAAGCTCCGCACTGTTGTCGGAACCAGTTAGAAGTAAGTTTTTTGTAAAAGTTAGAGGCGCGGACAATTTGTTCGCGCCTTTTTCTGTTTATGTGAATCAAAGCTGTACCCAGATTGGTAATCACTAAGTGAGTTGTCCGGTTGACTCTAGTGCCTTGGCAAAGGTAAGTTGAATCGAATGGCCAAAAAACGGCTCGGCGAAGTGCTTCGCGAGAGGAAGCACATCAGCGTTGAAGACTTGGATCGGACCCTGCTGGAGCAGCAAACCACCGCTCGCTTGCTAGGCGAACTGCTCCTCGAGCGCGAACTCGTTTCGAAAGACGACCTCGTCTCCGCATTAGAGGAAGCAGCGCGCCTGCGCTATGTCGACGTGCGCTTTGCCACTGTCGAAAAGGCTGCTCTCGAGTTAGTGCCTCGCGCCGCTGCTGACCGATATTGCGTCCTCCCACTGGTTCGTGAAGGCAAGAAGATCGTTCTGGCGATGGCTGAACCGCAGAACCTCCGCGCTATTGATGAACTTAAATTTTTGACCGGCATGGATATATCGCCGCGTCTCGGCTTCCCGTCGGAGATCAAAGAAGCGATCGAAAAATGCTACGCCGAAATCGAAGCGCAAGCTCAAGCAGACCAGGAACAGCTTCCGTTCGTCGACCAGGTTGATATCTCTGACATGCAGTTCTTCACTGCCAGTTCCAGTGAACGGAACAAGGCGGCGATGGATGAATTTGAGGCGGAACTGCGCAATGAGAAAACACCCGCCGTCCGTCTGGTCTCTTCCATTCTTGCTTCCGCGGCAAAGAAAAAAGCCAGCGACATCCACATCGAACCACACACCATGGGAACAGTGGTCAGGGTGCGCATCGACGGGGTGATGCGTGATCTCACTCACATACCCCCGGAACTGACGACTTCGCTCGTCTCTCGAATCAAGATCTTGTCCGATATGGATATTTCAGAGCGCCGGATCCCACAGGACGGACGCTTTGTGGTGCAGATCGGACAGAACAACCTGGACTTCCGCGTCTCCACATTGCCCACACACGAAGGCACGGAAAAAGTGGCGATGCGAATCCTCGATCCATCGGCCACGCGAGTAGGGTTCGCTCAACTTGGCCTAGCGCCGGAGAATGCCGCGTCGTTAGGCGCGCTGTTAGCGCTGCCGCAGGGAATGATCCTCGTGACTGGGCCGACCGGTTCGGGCAAGAGCACAACTTTATATAGCGCATTGAACCTTGTTCGATCTCCGGCAGTGCATATCATCACGGTTGAAGATCCGGTCGAATACAAGATTGACGAGATCAACCAGATCCAGGTCAATACGAAAGCTGGCCTGACGTTTGCCAGTTGTTTGCGTTCGATCCTGCGGCAAGACCCGAACATCATCATGGTGGGTGAGATCCGGGACACGGAAACTGCCGAGATCGCGCTCCAGTCTGCGCAGACCGGACACCTGGTGCTCTCTTCGCTTCATACCAATGACAGCGTGGCGGCAATCACTCGTCTTCTCGATTTGAACATTCCCGGATTTGTCATCGCATCATCGCTCACAGCGGTGATCGCGCAGCGGCTCGTGCGCAAACTCTGTTCCTGCAGGCAAGAGGTGCCGGTCACTGCGGAATATTCTTCCCGACTGCTCGCAGCCGGCATAGTTGACTTCGACAACACAATGTTTGTCGAGACGGGCTGCGGAAAGTGTGACAACACGGGGTACAAAGGCCGCGTTGGCATTTATGAAACGTTGATCATGGACGAACAGATCCGTGCATGCATACGTTCCAGCTTCCGCGATGATGAGATCCGCAATCTGGCTCGCAGCGGCGGCATGAAAATGATGCAGGAAGACGCGCTCAACAAAGTCAAAGCCGGGATCACCACGATCGACGAGGTTCTTCGGGTCGTCCCGTTTGAACAAGCCACTGCAATATCAAGATGCCGTAGCTGCGGGAAGGCGCTCGCGCCTGCATTCCTGTTCTGCCCGTATTGCGGAGCGGGAACGCGTCAGGTCGGCAGCGGCCGTCCAGTCGGAAGGGCCGGCGCACATTCGGAAGGAGCCAAAGCTTGAGTTCAGATCCCAATATCTCCCGCATCAGCAGCAGAAACGGTGACCGCTTTCGCGGATACAGTGATCTTTCCATCGTGTACGAAGGAAGCAGCGAAGAGATCCCGGTCAAGGTTCCAGACGTAAGCACTACGGGCATGTTCATTAACACGGCGCGGCATTTTACCGAGGGTGCCGTCATAAAAGTTCGTTTCCGTTTGATTCGCTCCAATCACGAGGTCAACACTCGCGCAGAGGTTCGTTATTGCTTGAGCGGCGTCGGCGTGGGCATTCAATTTGTAGACATAACGCCCGAGGACCAAGCGGCTATCGAGCAGGAGCTCGACCAAATCAGGGCTCTCTAATGGCTCTCTAATAACTTGGCGCCCGGAAACAACTGCAACGCACTTCCACACCTAAGCACCGAATTCGCCCGAAAGGCGCATCCAATCCAACTTGACGGTACTCTGGTGTGAGTTTTCCGCCAAACCAGCAACCTAGCATCGGGACTGTGCATCCTACTACTTACATTTGGCATTGCACTACCATTTCCGCCAAGAAAGTCGTATAAATAAGCGCTGCGCAAGTTGACTCGACCCCGCAAACGGAGGGGAATTGGCAACAGCAAACCAACGAGTTCGCGTGATGATTGTGGATGGCGACAGCGCCATGTCGCGTTATCTAAGTTCCCATCTCGCGAAACGCAATTTTGACCTTTCGATTGCCGCCTCTGGCGAAGAAGCCTTGCGCATTTTTCGCAGCCTGGATCCAGGGCTCGTCCTGATGGACGTTTCCCTGCCCGGCATGACGGGCATGGAGACGCTATCCCGGCTGCGTCACATCAAACCCGACGTCTCCGTGATTGTGATCTCCGCGCAAAATAATCCTGAACTCATCTTCAAAGCTTCGAAGCTCGGCGCGGATGAATATATCGCCAAGCCATTTGATCTGAAAGATCTTGATCTTCGCATCACGCGGGTGATTGAAAAGCAACACGCCGCCGTTGACGCTCCGCAATTACGCGATCAGGTCCGTGGAGACACCGAGTTTTCCATGCTCTTTGGCACCAGCCCAAAGATGGAAGACGTCAAGATGACGATTGAAAAAGTGGCCGATACCAACGCCACCGTCTTGATCCGCGGAGAGAGCGGCACAGGCAAGGAGATGGTTGCGCGCATGGTGTACGCACAATCGGGGCGGCGCGATAAAGCCTTCGTAAAAGTAAATTGTGCGGCTATCCCCCATGAGCTGCTGGAGAGCGAACTCTTCGGTTACGAACAGGGCGCATTCACTGGAGCCAACCGGCAAAAGCTGGGCAAATTCGACCAGGCGAACAATGGATCCATTTTCCTGGATGAGATCAGTGAGATGCATCCCGCGCTCCAGGCCAAATTGCTCCACGTATTGCAAGACGGAGAATTTGCGCGACTCGGCGGCAAACGTGATATCGCCGTAGATGTACGCGTGCTGGCTGCTACTAACAAGCCTTTGGAGCGGGCAGTTGCCCAGGGATCGTTCCGGGAAGATCTGTTTTATAGATTGAATGTAGTCACCATTCACATTCCGCCACTACGAGAACGGCGCGAAGAGATTTCTGTTTTCCTGGATTTTTTCCTGAATAAATACAGCCACTATTATGGAAAGAATCCGCCTCCGTTCAGCGAAAATGCGATCGGCCGCATGATGGATTACACGTGGCCCGGGAACATTCGCGAACTGGAAAATCTGGTTAAGCGATACACGATCGTTGGCAATGAGCCGCAGATCATTCGCGAGCTCTCTACTCATAAACCCATTGTCACTTCAACAGACATTACGGAAGAGGAAATCGAGATTGCTGATTTCCCAGCCACCGCTGGCCGAGCGCAAACCAAAAGCCTGGGCGCTAGCGTGGATGGCCTGAGCGGAACCCCTTCGCTTTTGGAAATCGGGAAGAAGGCGGCGATGAAGGCCGAGCGCGAGGCCATCGAGCGGGTCTTGTCGCAAACAAAGTGGAATCGCAGGCAGGCAGCGAAGATTTTGAGGATCAGTTATAAAGCGCTGTTGAACAAGTTAAAGCTGATTGAAGAGCAAGACCAAGCCAAAGCTGAGCAGAAAACTGCTTAGAGGTGGTACGCAGATTCCACATACGTCACCGAGGCCACTCCGTGATGTGCACTAAAGTTGATGCAGCGAAAACGCTTAGAACCAATTAAATGGCTGGTATCCAATGTCTTTCGATTTCCTCAGCCTTTCCTCTCGGTTTTGGTCAGGTAAATGCAACTTAGATTGAAATCAAAGAGGCCGTACAACACTTCAATGATTTGCAACCCCCAAAGTTTTTCTACTCATGTACGACGAGATCAAAATTCGATTCGTCGGCACGTCTCGCATCTTCCTTGATCTTGCCCTCCCAATTTGCCTCTTTCAAAAGGTGGCCTCTGGCCACCTTTTTTGTTCTCCTCCCCGGCATTTGAGGGGCCCTGGGGCAAGCGCTCCAGGCCGTGCTCAATTTGCGCTAATTCAAGATGGCGAATATTATTGTTGATTCCCAATATCAGCAACATTTCTGTATATATCGCATCAAAAGAGCAGTCATATTTTATGGATAAGAAAAAACTAGAGACCTTTAGAAAACAGTTGGAGGAACGCCAACAGGACCTCCGCAAGATTGTGGCTCGTACGGAGCAGGATGGACGCGATGCCGATGTGGGCACTGCGCAGGACATCGCCGATCGCGCCGCCAACTCATACACCAAAGAATTTCTCTTTCATCAGAGCAATAACGAGCGCCAGTTATTGCAAATGGTAGAGGTGGCACTCGCTCGCATGCGCGAGGGCGTCTTCGGCGAATGCATCAACTGCGGCAATGACATCAACGCCAAGCGTCTGGAAGCAGTTCCATGGACGCGCTATTGCATCGCCTGCCAGGAGAAACTGGAACAGGGCCTTCTGGAAGAATCAAGCACCTAGGACGTGGCTCGCAAGATAAAAAGCCGCTCTCGAGAGAGCGGCTTTTGTATTTCTCAGTGAGATTGTCATTTTGGTGCGGCGGGCGGCGGCTGCTGGTCCGGCGGCTTTTGTTGGGGCGCCGGCTGCTGCTGCTGTTTTTTCTTTTGCGCACCAGAGATGGCATTGAAAATGTCATTCACCGGATTTGACTGCTGCTTCGGCTGGTTCTGATTCTGCGGCGGATTTGCGGGGGGATTGTCGCTCGCAGGTAGGTTCTGCTGTTGTTGCTTCTTTTGGCCGCTCTGTCCGCCGAGTTGGCCGAGTATTCCTCCCAGGCCGGAGTTGGGCTGCTGCGAGCCATCCGCATTTGCGCCCTTTTTCCCCAATATTCCATTCAGTACGCCACTGGTGAGTCCTCCTGGATTCGACGTACTTGGCAACAGGTTCTGCAACTTCATCTGTGCCAAACGCTGAACATCCGGAGCAATCCGTGGTTGGGCGAATGTTCCCGTCACCAATACGGGCATTACCAGTTCTCCTTTGGAGTTCGCCAACGCAGTGTTCAGATAGCCACCAATCTGTGTGCCGCCAACCGTCTGGCTGTAATCCTTCGACAGAACCGCCGTCATATGCATATTCAAAGTCTGTTCAGCCAAGTTGACCGCGCCGTTTGCGGCCAGGGTTCCGCCATCAATGACAGCTTGTAAGTTATCTGTCTGCGCCAAACCGTTGACGATTTTGAAGTCGCCGGTCAGCTTCACCAGATTCGTGAATGGCTCTGACTGCTTCCCGCTCTGCGCGAATTTGCCAATGGATGCCAATTCATTCAGCAGGTCGATATGCGCGATCTTTCCATTTAGCAGATTCAGATTGACGGTTCCATTCAGAGTCTTGGCGATGGTTTCCGTCGAACCTCCCGTGGAGAAACTTGTATTGGCATTCGCCGAGAGGATGCCGTATAGAACCTGCTTTGCAGGCGAGACCGATGACAGCATCTTGTTGGCATCGACATGATCTAGCTTGCTCATGATCGAATAGGTGGGTTGCGCCGGACGCATGTCGGCAACGATCGTTCCTGACTGCGTTCCGCCGAAGACTTGGCCGGTAAACGGCTCGAGCCTTATCACGCCGTGATCCAGTTTCACTCCCGACTTAGCGTTTGTGTATTGGATCTGATCGTAAAGAATGGTTCCGGCAACCAGATTCCCGGTACCGACTAGGCGATCGAGCAACGTCGCGCTCTTTGCAGGTGCGGAGCCCGCCTTCCCTTGCGCCTGCGCAGCGGGGATCAGATCGAAGCTTGCGCGACTGGGCGCACTTTGCGGCGTGCTGCGGACCAACTGCTGTAACTCCGCAACGTCCACTTTGTCCGCAGCCAGCGAGAACTGGGTTTCTGCGGGGGCATTCGGGGCGAGGCCTTTGATCGTAAGCTGTCCACTCGCATTGGTTGACCCGACTGAGAACGCCGCGTTCTGCAGCACGGCGCTGTTCTGTGTGAATCGCAGGTCAGCATTCTTGACGTGGATCGGTTTAGTCAATTGCGGGAGAGTCAACGAGGCATTCTGCAGACGTCCGCTGCCGCTGTAGACCAGGGCCGACGGGTTCTTTATGGGCCCTTGCGCTCTTACATCCAATGAGACTGCTCCGGTGCCGTCCATGCCCTCTGCGGCAGAAACGCCGTACGCTTTAGCGATGCTCAGCAATTCCCCTAGCTGAGCGCTGGGGGCACTCACGGTAGCGTCCACGTTCGGCGCAGGCGTCGAATAGTTGTTCAGTGCGAAACTGACCTTCACGGCCGTGGACCCCGTGCTGGCCATGAATTCATTGGAGCGGATCGATTGAGGCGAGAGCGCTACGTTCACACCGGTTACGTGAACAGCTTGCGCTAATTCCTTGCCCGTGATCACTATCTCCCGCGCTGCCACGTTGCCGTTCAAATTTGGATTGTTGGCTGCACCGCGCGCGCTCAAGTCGGCATCGACTCGTCCATTGATCTCCATTCCCGGATTGAATGCGACACCGAAAGCTGAAGCCAGTCGCGCCATTTCAGCGATTGAAGCGTTCCCTGCTGTAACTTTGAAATCGAGTTGCGCCGGGGTGGGTTTGGCGTTGAAGACGCCGGCGACAGAAAATGGCGTCGCGCCCAGCTTGATCGATCCCTTCTGGATGTTGTACACGTCAGAGTTCATGTCCGCGCTGACTTTGTAATCCGCAGTGATGGGATACCCAATATTCACATTGCGCACTTTTGCGTCCGCCAGTGTCAGATTGCCATCCGAACTCAGGTTGCCATTGTTCGCGTCGATATCGGCGTTGCCGGTCGCGCTAAATTCCATTCCCTCCAGTGCAGGTGCGCTGAGGAACCGTTGCAATCCGGACAGGGAGACTTGGTCGAGTTTCAGTTTGCCTTTGAAATTGGTTGCGGCTACGTTGTCTTCCCGCAAGGGACCGCCCTTGCCATCAATCTCGATCGTTTGCTTTCCTTGTCCCGGCAGATGCGCTGCCAGCGTCACAGAAAATGGTTTGCCCTGTTCGTAATCCTTCAATTCGACATCGATGTGGTCATAAACTGAGCGCGGCTTGCGCTTCATGTAGTCAGTCAGCGCTACTTGTCCGTCACGAACTTTGAGATCTTGCAGGCTGAACGATCGTGAGCTCGGCTGCGGTTGCGCTGGCGCTGGCTGCGCGGATGGCTGCGGTGGTTTAGCCGGTGCGGAGGGCTGGGTGGTTGTCGTCTGCTGTGGCTTGCCCAAGGAAGCGAAGTTCCATACTCCTTGTTGGTTCCTGATCAACTCAATCTTAGGATTGTTCAATTCGATCGAGCTCACCTCCACATCGCCACGGAGCAATGGGATCAGTTTTGCGGAGACGAGTAACTCTCCCGCCTCGGCGAATGGCGCTCCATGCGGGAAATTCCTGTCTTCGCCAATGATGGCGTTTTCCACTCGGAACGCGAGTGGAAAGATCTTCAAGTCCATCTTGCCCAAGGAGACAGACCTCCCTGTGCGCTGTTCCAGTTCTGCTTGGATCCGAGGACGGTACTTGTTCACATCCAGCACAAACGGCAGTGCCACAAGGGCTATAACGGCCAGCACGACGACAATTCCTACAGCGATTGCGAGTTTCCGCATGTGAACTCCTCCTTCCAGACCTGTTCACCTAACGGTCTGGCGCAAGCACGGCACCCGTGTTGCTTTTACCTAACCTGACGCGATTGCTATTATTTATTGGAAGCTGCTTTGTCTTGCCCACGTTGTACGAGGGCAAGACTTTACCCAGTTTGACGCTGTGGAAATCGGCCTGTTAGAGTAGTAGGTCTGGCCTGCGAATCCTCTCAAGTCTACCAAGGAACTAATCTGTGCAAAGTTATACAAGACATCAGTTAAAGCAAGATAAATTCGCCACGTTTGTTTCCAAAGAAATGCAGCTGGCGACAGAAAACCGCCGCACCCTCATCACCGCTGTCGGCGTGATCATCGTGGTGCTGGTCGTGGTCATCGGATACATCACCTATACGAACAATCGTGATGACAAAGCCAGTTTGGCATTAGGAAGCGCAATGCGCACGTACAGCGCCCCGTTGCGCACTCCGGAAGCCCCTGCCACACAGGACCAACCCTTCGCCTCCGGAAAAGAGCGCGCTCAAGCTGCCCTGAAGCAGTTCAACCAGATTGCCTCCGACTACTCCAGCACGCGCAACGGCAAGTTCGCCCGCTATATGGCGGGAATCGCAGCCATGGAAGCTGGCGACTCCAAGACCGCCGAGCAGTACTTGACCGAAGCTGCGGGTTATCGAGACAAAGATATTTCCTCATTGGCAAAGTTTGGGCTCGCATCGCTCTATCGCAATCAGCAGCGCGATGCAGACGTCATTCGGCTGTACAAAGAATTGGTTGACGCTGATTCGACAGCCGTGCCCAAGACCACGGCGCAATTTGAGCTGGCCTCCTTCTATGAAACCAAGCAGCAGCCTGCCGAGGCTGCGCGAATCTATCAACAGATTCAGACCGAAGAACAGGCTGCCAACAAAGCTCCCGATAACAAAGCTGCCGGATCCAAGCTTGCTGCTGCTGGAGGCGCGCCCAAGTCGCCGGTTGAAGAACTTGCCGCCAACAAGCTTGCCCAACTCAAGCAGGCCGACGCAAAGAAATAAGCTGATCTGATTTCATTCCGCACCAAAGGGGCGCGCGCAAGCAGCGCCCCTTTTTCTTTCTTGCAATCCGAGCACATCAAAAAACGGATTTATCCGGAACCTTCCCTACTTACATTCGCTATCGGCAAACCCTTGATGCTCCAGAGCATCTCTAACAGAAGACGTACAAGTCGGTCTTAAATACGTTGTTTTCCGCGGTATGCAAATTCAAAGAGGAGGGACATTCATGAAGGGATTTCTTGCAGGTTTGGGTATTGGACTAGGACTAGGCATCCTTTTCGCGCCAATGAGCGGAGAGGAAAC
>JAOAPL010000348.1 GCA_025462925.1 Acidobacteriaceae bacterium | reverse complement strand
GCTCCCTCGGGGGCGAGCACTTGGGTAATGAAGTAGCCTTGGTCTTCTTCCGGGATGAACCCCTTCGGCACACGCTGGTAGAACCAATACGTGAACGCCAGAGCGCAGATGAAGATGGCGAGCACGGCAATCCTCAGCCGAAGAATTTGGCGCAGCGAACTGCTGTATCCGTTAGTGACTCCGTTGATGAGTTTGTTGACCACAGTGAAAAACTTCCCTGTCCGATGTTCCTTCCCTAACAGCAACGCGGAGAGTGCTGGAGTAAGCGTGAGCGCGTTGAAGGCGGAGATGGCGACGGAGAAGGCGATGGTCAGCGCGAACTGGCGAAAGAGGATTCCGGTGGTGCCGGGAAAGAAGGCGACAGGGACGAACACCGCGATAAGCACCAGCGAAGTTGCAATGACAGCGCCAGCGACTTCGCCCATGGCCACGGAGGCAGCCTTGTGGGCGTCCGCCAATCCTTCGCTAATATGGCGCTGAACGTTTTCGATGACGACGATCGCGTCATCCACGACGAGTCCGGTCGCCAGCGTGATCCCGAACAGAGTCAGCGTATTAATGGAGAATCCCAGCAGCTTGATAAAGGCGAATGTGCCAATGAGCGAGACCGGGATGGTGATTGCCGGGATGAATGTCGTCCGCCAATCCTGAAGAAAGATGAATATGACAAAAATGACCAGCAGAATCGCAATGCCCAGCGTTTGGATAACGTCCTGAATGGATTCGCCGACCACCGTGGTGGTGTTAAACGCCACCTCATATTTCAATCCTGGCGGGAAAGTCTTCGAGAGCCGCTGTAATTCCGCAAGCGCATCCCTGTTCACTTCGAGGGCATTCGCGGTTGAAAGTTGAGTAATGCCCAGTCCGACTGCCTGGTGTCCGTTGAATTCCAGATTCGAGCTGTAATCCTCTGCTCCGAGTTCCGCCGTGCCAACATCTTTCAGCTTTACCAGCGTTCCGTCAGCGCCGGATTTCACTATGATCTCGTTAAATTCCTTTGCCTCACTGAGCCTGCCGACGGCGCGCACGCTGATCTGGTAAGCCTGTCCGGGTTTTGCCGGTTGCTGGCCTACCTGTCCTGCGGCCACTTGCACGTTCTGCTCGCGCAGCGCATTGACGACATCAGAAGCGGTCAGATTGCGGCTGGCCATGCGCACGGGATCCAGCCACAGGCGCATCGAATATTTGCGCTCGCCGAAGATAATGACGTCTCCGACGCCTTTCACGCGCTTCAGAGCGTCGCGAAGATAAACATCAACATAGTTGCTGATGAAGAGGCTGTCGTACCGATTCTTTTCCGAGTAGAAGCCAGCTGCAAACACGAACGAATTGCCGCTCTTAGTGATGCTGATCCCAGTGTTGTTGACCTCTGCCGGAAGGCGACCCTGCGCAGTGCTGACACGGTTCTGCACATCTACAGCAGCGATATCAACGTTTCTGTTGATGTCGAAGGTCACGGTTATCGAACTGGAGCCGTCATTCCCGCTGCTCGAGGTGAGGTACTTCATTCCCTCTACGCCGTTGATCGCCTGTTCCAAAGGCGTGGTGACTGCCGTCTCCACCGTTTGTGCGCTGGCCCCGTTGTAGTTGCTGGATACGGTGACCTGTGGAGGCGCAAGGTTGGGAAACTGTGCTATCGGCAACGTGGGAATGGAAACGGCGCCTGCAAGGATGATGAGCAGCGAGCAGACGGTCGCGAATATGGGTCGCTTAATGAAGAAATCGACAAACATTATTTATAGGTCTCTGGCGATATCAGGATCTTGGAGCAACTGGTGCTCCCTCGAATAACGTTTGCGTTCCGGAGGTGATGACCCGCTCGCCCGGCTTGATACCGTCCAATACGACGTAGTCATTGCCTATCATGTCGCCCAGGCGAATCTGTCGTTGATGGGCAGTGAGTGATTTGTCACTGCCTTCCGCCACATAGGCAAAAAATTGTCCATTGATGCGCGAGACTGCCAGCACAGGAACGAGAAGCCCGGGACGCGAGCCCCAGATGATCCGCGCGCGGGTGAACTGCGACGTGCGCAACTTTCCATCCTTGTTGTCCACAAGGCTTTTCACCAGGACCGATTGCGTCTGGTCATCGACCTTAGGCGAGATGAATGTGATCCGGCCCTCGGCGACAGGAGCTCCGGTACTGTCCAGCACTTCGACTCGCTTGTTCATTGCAAGTTCGCCGGCCTTTTCCACTGGAACGGATATGTAGAGTTCCAAATTACCCGGCTGATCAACGGTGGTGAGAACAGTCGATGTGGTTACCCGGTCGCCTTCGTGCACCGGAATATCGCCGACGATCCCCGACGTGGCTGCAGACACTGCGTAGTACTTAAGCTGGACTCGCTGCTCGCGTACTTGCGCTTCGAGAGCGTCGAGCTCGGCCTTGGCGGCGTCATACGCAGCCTGCGCTTCATCAAACGATTGCTTGCTGACCACGCCCGCGTTCGCCAGGTTCTTTGTGCGCATCAGTTGTTGCTCGGCATACTTGACGTTGGCGACTTTGGCTGCGTGGGTCGCCTCCTGGCTACCCACCGTTGCCTGTTGCTTGAGAGGATCGATCTGCATCAGCGGTGTTCCGGCACTCACCCGATCGCCGGACTTTACGTAGATATGCGTGACCTGTCCCTCAACTTGTGGAGCTATCGTTGTTGAGTTTCGCGACTTCAAAGTTGCGACATATTCACTGCTGTCGGCAACAGGAGCAGGCTGGGCCGTGATCATGCCGACTTGGGCTGGAGGCATCTGCGGAGGGCCGGAAGCCTTGGCATTGCCTTCACTATTGCCGCAACCGGACACGATCGTCGCCAAACTCAGGAGTATTAGCGCTGAAACAATATTTTTCATTAACCTCTAACCTAGCACACCATCCAGCAATACTGGAATGGATGCACTCGCAGGCAAGTAGCTTCAATATTCTTGCGCCAGATGACCTAAGTCACACGGAAGCGGGTGATCGCAACCGTTCTAGCCGGCCACATGCGTTTTCCAGGTCGGCGGTTTTTTTGGCGAAACAGAAGCGCAAAAGGTTTTCGCCAGAATCATCGTGATAAAAAGCTGCGCCGGGAACGCTGGCAACTCCGGTCTCGTTCAACAGAGACATGGCTTTTTCCTTGCTGGACTTCCCCGGCAAAGACGATGAATCCGCCAGTACGTAATATGCACCCGGCGGGATAGACGGCGTCAGTCCCGCCTGGGTTAGCGCCTGGCAAAGAATGTTGCGCTTTTCCAGGTACTCGCGACCCAAGTCGCTGTAGAACTCGGGAGTCAGTTCACTCAGTCCGGCAGTAACTCCGTGCTGGAACGGTGATGGCGCACAGACGTAGGCGAGATCGTGGAAGTAGCCGATCGCGGTTGTCCATTCCGAAGGACAAATAACGTATCCGATGCGCCAGCCGGTGATGCTGAAGGTCTTGGAAAATCCGGAGACTGTGACGGTGCGGTCGGCCATTCCGGGAAGTGACGCGGCGCTGATGTGCCGGTGACCGTCATATAGGAAGTACTCGTAGATCTCGTCAGTGAACAAAATCAGGTCGTGCCGGACCACAATGTCGGCGAGCGATTCGAGTTCCTCGCGGCTGAAAACCTTACCGGAGGGATTTGCCGGCGAGTTGATCACGATGGCCCGCGTTCGGGGCGTGATCACTCGCTCGACATCCGCTACATTGAATTTCCAATCCGGCGCTTCCAGGCGGACAAACACAGGGACAATGTTCATCGCTACCAGCGTGTGGGTGTGGTATCCGTAAAAAGGTTCAAAGAGAACGACTTCATCTCCGGGATTCAGTAGCGCCATGCAGGCCGCAGAGAAGCCGCCGGTTGCCCCGGAAGTGACCAGCACTTCGCGATCCGGGTCGACGTTCAGTCCGTTGTAGTCGCGCATCTTCCGGGCAATCGCCTGTCGCAGGGCGGGGATTCCATCGAGTCGCGTGTACTGGTTTGCTCCCGCTTCGATCGTAGCTTCGGCAGCGCGGCGCACGACCGACGGGACCTCGGTGTCACAAACACCCTGGGCCAGATTCACTCCACGCACTCGTTCGCACTCGACCGACATCACGCGAATCTCTGATTGTGCGATCCCGCTGGCGATTCGACTCAAGCCTTTCATTTTCCCTCACAACTGAACATCCTATGCTAGAACACGGCTTGCGTTTTTTCCAAGAGTCGGCGAGCAAACCGGTCAACATTTAAGATTATCGAATGTCTCGTCGGCTTTTTTATTGCGATCACCACGCTATCCCGCTTCCGCCGAGGCACAGGTTTCCTATCAGTAAATACAAGCTGATCCGCGATCTCCTCAGCATCGATGGCGTTTTCACGTTTGAGCAGGCTCCCTTTGTCGATACCAGCATCGTGGAACTTGCGCATGATCCCGAATACGTCGGCCAGTTCCTTCGCGGCACTCTCTCTGACGCTGCCATCCGCCGAATCGGTTTTCCCTGGTCAGAAGGACTGGTGCGGAGGACGCTGGCATCGGTGGGCGGCACTCTTAGCGCCACACAGGATGCGTTCGAAAAAGGCTGGGGAGGAAACCTTGCCGGAGGGACGCATCACGCGTTTCGCGCCGCGGGCGCGGGGTTTTGTGTATTTAATGATATCGCCATCGCGATCCACTGGCTGCGTTCTCAAAATCGGATCCGGCGGGCGGCCGTCCTTGATCTCGACGTGCACCAAGGCGACGGGACCGCAGAGATCTTTGCGGACGACCCTGAAACGCTGACCGTATCCATCCATTGCAAAAACAATTTTCCGTTTCGAAAACAGCAAAGCAATATTGATGTGGATCTGCGGGATGGAGTGGGCGACGAGGAGTATCTAAGAGCACTGGATCTGGTGCTGCCGCGAGTAGTGGCATTCGCTCCGGAAATTATTTTCTATCAGTCCGGCGTGGACGGTTTGGATTCTGACGCTTTGGGACGTCTCTCGCTGTCACACGTTGGATTAAAGGAGCGAGACCGGAGAGTGATGGCCATGGTGGCTGCTCACAGCACACCATTAGTTGTCACATTAGGCGGCGGGTATTCAGTCCCGATCGAACTCACGGCCGAAGCGCATGCGAATACATATCGCATGGCTGCCGAGATTTTCTCTTGACCCTTAGGTCCTAGCTGGCGGCCGATGTGACTCCGGCCAGCTTGTGTTCCGTCCATGTCTGGGCGAAACGCTGCGACAGCGAGTCGTACTTCCGCACCAACTCGTGGATCGGATCGGCTGTGGCGGGAAACACGAATTTCAAAACCAGCGACGCTTCCGCCATAAAGATCGCCATACGCGTTTGCATGGCACTGGATACGAATTGCCGCGCAGTGACTGCCGCATCACCAACGGTTGTGTGTTGAACGATCTGTCCAGCTTGGACCATCAGCTTCGTATTAGCAGACAACCGGGAGAGATACTCCCACATTACGATCACTCGTTGGCGTTGTATGCGCTGAAATTCTGCGGCGGGAAGGTTTCGCTGCAAGAACCGCTCTTCCATCGGATCGGAAAGGTTCATGAATGCAGCCATATCCACTTGCTGCCAGCGGGCTTCGAAGTCTTCAGTGCCGGTGAGTTGGCCGGCGCGTTGGCGCATGATGGCTAACAGAGACAGGCCCGAAACAAGCGCGATGCCAGTTAGCACGAAAATGAGGGGTACATTCATTTGGTTAACCTTTCTATCGGCTCAGACCAGAGGGAAACTTTATGGTCGGGCAGCTCCATAACAGGTAACTTTCGTCCTTTTGCGGCATAAGCCAGCCAGATACATGCCGCACACTGAAAAGAAAGCACAGAGACCTGGGACCAAATACTGTTCCCTTGCGGCCCGAGCATGGCTCGGACGGTGTTGTTCACCAGTTCCACAGCCGCATACGATCCGAACCCCAAAGTGATGCCAAACGCCTGACTACTCCAGTAGAAGCCAAACGAAATTGAGAGCACAACCAAAATGAGCATGAGTCCTACCTGGACGATTCGAACCGTTCGGGTGAAAACCATGATCGTGTAGATCGTTTTGTCTGTGTCGGCGCCTTGAAACACGAGTGCGATCACTGCAGCTATTACAAGCAACACAGCGTTGATGAGCATGAACGTGGATTTGTTTACGGGGAGAGTGCCTGAGGTGAGTACGAAACGGAAGACCTCATACAGCACGACGAAACTTAACCCGATGGCGATCCCCTGCGTGATCCAGTAACTGTAAAAATGAAGTTGCGATTTGAACAGATGGAGGGCCAACTGGAAGTAGGAGATCAAAGCTACCCAGATCAGATATGCAAGGAAAGCGGGAAATTCACGGACTTGCCGTTGCCGGTGCATGACATACGCTGTCGCCAGCAATAGCAGCGGCGATAGCACCCAAATCGCGTATTGCGTGAATGAATAGGTGTGCATGTTTGCTACTGCTGAAGCTTAGCCGCTTCAGCAGCAGCAAACAAGTTACTTTCGTTGGGACGTTTCCCAAAATGGGAATTAAGCAATGCCGCCAGGAGCGCAGACCGTACCCGGAGGGCAGAGATCGGGTGGCTGCCCGCCATCTTTTTGTGGGGCCGTGGCCAGAGCTGAACCTGCCATAATGACAACCGCTACGAACAACAGCAAACGCTTTTTCATAATTCCTCCTCATTTAGCCCGGCCAGTGTGCCGATGCAATGGGCAGAGGATGCGCTTGTGTGGTTGAAACGGATTAACTATGTGCTATGTTACGTTTTTCCGAAAAGCAGGATTTAAAAAATGGACGTAGTGGAATCGCTCGAGAATTTCGTGAAGAGGACTTTGGCAGTTGTGCCCGGCATTTGGCACAAGCTTGCCTACCTTGCCGCATTGCGAAAAGACTCCGGAGAGTACGAACACTGGGGCCTTTCCAAACGATACGGGAACGAAGCGACACGTTCAGCACTAGGCGCCGCGCATTCGGAGGTTTTCGTCGACGTTTTGCGAAAACCAGTTGCGACGCTGATGGAAGAAGTAACTGAGAATGCGGTGGAGCAGAACCTGCCCGAGGAAGAGTACGTCGAGGAACTGTGGTTAAGCCGCCGTCCGATGCTTCCGTCTCATTTAGCGGGAGGATCGCAGAAACACTTTGAGCTGACTCTCACGACTTTACGCAGCCTGATCCAATGGCGACTCAGTCGCCGCCAAGACGAACCGCCGCCCCCACCACCTGACCGATGACTTCGGCCTCCTGCGGCCAGCGCATGATGCGAATCTCCGCCGGCGACATAGGATGAGGTTGCAGGATGATCTTTCCGTCGCGGATCGAACACCAACCGCACAAGGATTCTTCTCGGGTCTCCAGAAAATATATTGGACGCTCGTAGTCGGAACGCCACAACGCTTTCCGGACCCGACTCTTTGCGGGATCGATCTGGATGAACGATCCCGGCGGCAGAATGGGATACATGGTGTAGTCCTGACTGCCGATGAAACCGTAGCTGAAATTGTCTGAGGCAAAGCTGGTCAAATATGTCGTGGGCAACACACCCCACTTCTGAATGAACATTCCCAAATTGGCAGTCTTGGAGAAATCCAGGCTGGGATCAAAACGCAAGGGCAGGCGAATCTCATCGGGAAGGTTGCTGCCCTGGATCAAATGAGTCTTGGGCGCTGACAGCAGTTCAAGATCCGGAACCTTGGCCATGAGCTCAATGCCATACCAAGAAAGAACTTCATCCCAGCTCACTCGATAGATGATCGCCAAGGATTGCAGCCGGTAAATGCTGGGCAGAACCCCTTTAGTTTCAATATCTGAGAGACGGCTGGGCGGGATACCGAATTCGATGTTATTAAATGACAATGCAAGTTGCGTGCTGGCTTCCTCTACCGATCTTAGTGTCAGCCCGAGGCGCTCACGGACATCGCGCAGGCGCCTGCCCGCGGCAATAGCCGGCGACTCGAGAAAATTCCCAGATCTTTGTTCAGCCATGGCGGGTGAATTCCTGATTTCGTAACAAACGCATCCGCAGCCAACGCGAGCGATTTCGTTTCGCGTTGCAGAATTGTCCTGATTTCGTAAATCACATGGAGTTATTGCAGCCTTTTTAGTTGAAATCAAGAGAAAAGGGAAGTCTGAATTTCGAAATTGGCTGTTTTCGGAAAAACGTAATACTACCCGAGTGCCTTTTTGGGAGTACTTTGCTTTGTCTTGAGAGGACGAACCCAATAGCATCGTCAGCCGAATGCAACTTGCAATTCCCATCTGTATCTAAAAATTGAAGCGCGTCCGTTTTGGGAAGGACTCTATGAGCGCCGAAGTCACCCCTGTACCGGAAATCGTCCCCTTTAAGCCATCGGGCCAGAAGTACACATACTTTTTCGGGGGAGGACACGCCGAAGGCACCGGCAAGATGAAGGACGAACTCGGCGGCAAGGGAGCTGGTCTCGCGGAGATGAGTAACGCCGGACTTCCTGTCCCGCCCGGATTCACCATCCAAACCGAAGCCTGCCGCGAATACATGAGGTCGGGACGCGTCTCGGTCGAAGTTGATACCCAGATGCACCTCGCGCTTGAGCGTCTAGAGCAGATGCAAGGCCAGCGACTCGGCACCGGCAACAATCCCTTGCTGGTAAGCGTGCGCTCCGGGGCAAAATTTTCCATGCCCGGCATGATGGACACCATCCTCAACCTGGGTCTGAATGACAAATCCGTCGAAGCGCTGGCCAAACGCTCAGGCAATCCACGTTTTGCCTTCGATTCCTATCGTCGTCTCATCCAGATGTTCGGCAACGTGGTGATGGAAATCCCCAAAAGCGCCTTCGACGAAGTCTTTGACGCCAAGAAGAAACAGCGCAAGGCCGTGCATGATACCGATCTGGATGCCAAGTCACTGCAGGCGATCGCGGACAAATTCAAAGCAGTCGTCAAGAAACATGCGAAGGTGGATTTCCCGCAAGCGCCGCTCGAGCAGTTGACCATGGCGCGCGATGCCGTCTTCCGCTCCTGGAACAATGAGCGTGCGAAACACTACCGGCGTATCAACAACATCTCTGACGAACTCGGGACCGCGGTTACCGTTCAGGCGATGGTCTTCGGTAACCTGGGCGAGACCAGCGGAACCGGCGTCGGCTTCACGCGCAATCCGGGAGCCGGCGGAAAACAATTCTATGGCGAGTTCCTTATGAACGCCCAGGGTGAAGATGTGGTCGCGGGTATTCGTACTCCGGTGCCGATATCGGGCCTGCAAAAGATCATGCCTAATGTATACGGTCAGCTTCGCGACATCACTACTCGTCTCGAACAGCACTATAAAGACATGCAGGATTTCGAGTTCACTATTCAGGACGGCCGCTTGTACATGCTGCAAACGCGCAACGGCAAGCGCACCGGACGCGCCGCTGTCCACATCGCGCTGGACATGGTGGACGAAGGACTCATCGATCAAAACACTGCAATCTTCCGCGTGGAACCGAACCAACTTTATGACTTTCTGGTACCGCAGTTGGATGAAAAACATGGGCCGGTGGAAGTGCTCTCGATCGGACTTCCGGCATCGCCCGGCGCGGCCGTGGGGAGAATAGTTTTCACCGCGGATGATGCGGTGGAACGTCACGCGAAGAATCCGAAGACGCCGCTGATCCTCGTTCGTGCAGAGACTACGCCGGAAGATATCCACGGTATGGAAGTCGCGGTCGGCATTCTCACCTCGCGCGGCGGTATGACCAGCCACGCCGCAGTCGTCACGCGCGGAATGGGCAAGTGCTGCGTTGCGGGAGCAGGCGATATCGGCATCGACGAGAAGTCCGAAGAGATGACGGTCAAAGGGCAAATCTTCCGCGCTGGGGATTGGATCTCGCTCGATGGCACAACTGGCCGCGTGATCAAAGGCAAACTGAACACCGTGCCTGCGACACCGAACGTTCCTGAACTCGAGCGGTTCATGAGTTGGGCGGAGCCGTTTCGCACCATGCGCGTCCGCGCTAACGCTGATATTCCGCGCGATGCCAGCCAAGCGCGCTCGTTCGGTGCAGAAGGCATTGGCTTGTGTCGCACCGAACATATGTTCTTCGCGGAAGACCGCATAGAGCACATGCGAGCCATCGTGATGGCGTCGAATGTGAAGCAGCGCGTCTCTGCTCTGCGCAAGCTGCTGCCGATGCAGCGCGAGGATTTCCTCGGTATCTTCCGCGTGATGGACGGATTTCCAGTCACGATCCGTTTGCTTGATCCACCATTGCATGAATTCCTGCCGCGACGCGAGAACCTGATGGTTGACATCGCCAAGCTGGAGATCACGAAACCGCGTTCACCGAAGCTCAAGGAGCTGCATGCGTTGTTGCGTCGCGTGGACGAACTGCATGAGATCAATCCAATGCTCGGACATCGCGGTTGCAGGCTCGGAATCACCGAGCCGGAAATCTCGGAGATGCAAGCGCGAGCGATATTCGAAGCTGCGGTCTGCGCGTCGCAGGAAGGCGTGAAAGTTCTTCCTGAAGTAATGGTTCCGCTTGTTAGCACGTTGAAGGAGATGGCGAACCAAGCGGGAATCATCCGTCGCATCGCCGAAGAAGTTTTCACCGAGCAGAAGCATCGAGTGGAATACATGGTCGGAACAATGATCGAACTGCCGCGCGCAGCTTTGTTGGCTAGCGAAATCGCCACAGAAGCGGAATTCTTTTCCTTCGGCACCAACGATCTTACGCAGACAACTTTTGGTTTCTCTCGCGACGACATCAACAAGTTCCTGCCTTCATATCTCGATCAGGGAATCCTGAAGCAAGATCCCTTCGCGATACTCGACCGCGAAGGCGTTGGCAAACTCATGCGCATCGCGCGCGATGCCGGGCGAAAGACGCGAAAAGATTTAAAGATCGGCATCTGCGGCGAACACGGCGGAGAGCCCTCATCTGTCGAGTTTTGCCACGGATTGCGCATGAATTACGTTTCATGTTCTCCGTTCCGCGTGCTGACCGCGCGATTGGCAGCGGCGCAGGCCGGTGCCGCGGAGAAACTTAAAGGCGAAGCGGGGCAGACGAGATAATCGTCTGCGCGGTGTCGCCCCTCCAGGGCTCTACATTCTTATTACTTCCACCCCGCCCTGACTCACCCCATCACGTTGCACGTGATGGGGACCCCGGTTACGGGCGGGGCTAGTCACTTTCTCCGCGGCTTGATTCAGCCGTTCCTGCGGGACTTGTTTTCCGTTCGGAACAGCGAACCCGGCACTTGCGTGCCGGGCTACTGTCGGTCGCCCCTTCGGGGCTTTTCATTTTGAGTCGCTGCCTGTCGCAGGGATGCGGCTCTATACCTATTTCGATTTCCACCCCTAGGCCGCAGGCGGGACGCCTGCGGCGACAGCCGGCGCTACAACTTCTTGTCATTTCGCTTTCGAGTTTGTCGTGTTCCCTTTCGACGCCGCTGCTGTGGTTCCCTTCTGCTCGTTAACCCATTGGTGCATGCGGGCTTCGAGGACTTCCATGGGCAATGCGCCGGCGCCGAGTACTTCGTCGTGGAAGCCGCGGATATCGAACTTGTTGCCCAAGTCCTTCTGCGCCTCGGCGCGAAGTTTGAAGATGGTTAGCTGTCCTACTTTGTAAGCGAGCGCCTGTGCTGGCCATGCGATGTAGCGATCGGTCTCGCTCTGCACCGTGGGCTCATCTGTGTTCGAGTGCTCGTGGAAGAAATCGACGACTTGCTGGCGTGTCCAATGCTTGTAGTGGAATCCGGTATCAACGACTAAGCGGATGGCGCGGAGCATTTCATCCTGAAGCCGTCCGTAATCGCTGTACGGATTCTGATAGAAGCCGACCTCTTTTCCCAAACGCTCCGAATACAACGCCCAGCCTTCGACGTAGGCCGTGTATCCGGCTTGTTGTCGGAAAGGCGGCAGCGTGGGCAATTCCTGGGCGATCGAAACCTGCATGTGGTGACCGGGGACACCTTCGTGATAGGCGGTGGATTCGTCAGTGATCAACAGGCGCTTGGTCCAGTCACCGGTGTTGACCATCACGTGTCCCGGACGCGAACCATTGGGCGTGGCCTGGTTGTAGTGCGTGGCCGCGGTCTTCTCGTTGAACTCTTCGATGGGCATCACTTCCAGCTTGGCCTTGGGCATGCGGCCGAAGAGCGTGGGCAGCTTCTTCCACATCTGCGCCGTGTACCCGCGATACTCGTCCAATATCTGCTCACGTGATTGGCCGTGCAGCTTCGGATCTTTTTCGATGGCCGCATTCAAACTTTTCAGATCGTTGTAGCCGAGATTCTTGGCGATCACCATCATCTGCGTTTCGATGTCGGCAACCTGCTTGAGTCCGAGCTGGTGAATCTCTTCCGGGGTCATGTTGGTTGTGGTGCTGCGTTTCACCGCGGCTGCGTATCGGGCGTTGCCGTCGGGCAATGACCAGATGCCGGGCTGTGTGCGGCCCTTTGGTGCATAGTCCTCGCGAACGAAGGCGGTGAACTTCATGTACGCAGGATTTACGGAGTCGTGAATAGCATCGAGCACGCCCTGGCGCAATCGCTTCTGGTCGGCATCGGAAAATGTTTTTGGAAATTTATCCAGCGGCTGCGCGAAGGGACTCTTCTCCGGCGCCATGGTTCCTATGTTCTGGGCCTGCGCCGCTACTTTCTCCAGCAAAAACTTGGGAGGCATCAACCCTTCCGCCATTCCCTTCTTCATCTGGATGACGTTTTCATCGAGCACGCGCGGGATCTGCTTAAGGCGCGCGATGTAATCTTCGTAATCCTTCACAGTGTCGAAGGGCAATTGGGAGACCAACTGCGGCAGATCAATTTGCGCGCCACTCATCTGGTTGATGGGCATCTCCCATTCTTTGAATTTCGCGTTTTCCAGTTGCTCGCGCAAGTTGCGGACCATCAGTGTCTTGTTGAGCGCTTCCTGCTCTGGGAAGCCGGTGGTGTCGATGGCTTCGAACTTGATCAGGAATTTCTTGGCGGTCGCCAGGTCGCGATCGATCTGCGCTTGCGAGAAGTCAGTGAGGCGGTCATTGAATCGCTTGTCGCCAAGGATGGTGGCGAACTCCGGGTTGGACTGCATGGTGTATTCCCATTGCGCGGCGAGAAGCGAGTTCAGCGCCTTGCGACGGGCTTCGAGAGTGGACGAATCAGGTGTTGCGAGCGCCATCAGCGGCGCGGCGATAGCAAATATGACTATTAAGGAGAGTAGCTTGTGCATGCGTTTCCTTCGAAATTGAAATGAATTCGGCGTAAGTGGCAATTACTGTAATTAGTTAGACGTATCTCGCGGCAAATAGTTCAAATCTCTGATCGTGATTGAGGCGGGTACCCACCCCCCCCTCCCCCTGAAACTCTAAACATGACAAAACAAACGAGTTAGCCACGCAATTATCACCTTCACGCAGGAGCCATAAGCTCTTGAAAACAATCAACGTACCATAAAACGGAGATTCACAGGGGTACTAAGAAGTCTTAGTCTCAGGTGAAATAAAGGGGTTACGTGCATGAAAACCTATTTTTGGCAGGGCGGCATACATATTGAAGGCGAGACTAATGATGAGTCAGCAGCTTTGCGATCCGTGTTTGATTCACTGCGGCCTGCTACCGCACAAGATAAACAGGCCACAGTGAAAACTCACGGCTCAACCCCTAGCGGACGCCAACAGCTTACTGAACTCTGCGTCACTAATTAGTAGCCTGTCCCATTGCGCGTCCTTGGTTACTTCTTGCACTAACAGGCGATCCGCTGCAACAGTTTTCGGGGCAACTTGTGCATATATCGCGCCTGCTTTCCCTGCATCACCTGTAATCACATATTCTGAATAAAGGATTTTCACTGCGCCCATCTCGTCCAGTAAATCCCAAAGAGCTTGATATTCAAACGCGTCCTTATCCGCGATGTCGTAACTGATTAAGTAAAGTGCCACTTTCCCCTCCGTTCAAATTGCCTGTCTCCGCATGACAGGTACTTGCAATTCTAGGGCGAATGGAAGGCGAATACAATCAATTTTAGGATCAGTTCACTGCTCCAGAAGTTGAATTCACTAGGGGTGGTGGTTGGTTCCCTTGAATCTTCAACAGCCCAATCGTCTGTAACAATTGGATTGTGTCTCTCGCCGCTCCGCGAAACTTCCATTCGCAGTTCTGGAAAGTACAGTTCTGCCAGTCGAAAGAGCCTCCGCCGTAAAAAAGCTGGCAGTTCTTTACGACACAATTGACGAAGTAGCACTGTTCAACATCCAAGGCTTGGTTCTCTAGGGTGAGGTTTTCGTACTTTTTCATGCCGGAATTCCTTTGGGGATTTAGTTTCGGGAGAACTATACAGGTTTAAGTGAGGATGGAATTTGAAATAAGAGGCCGGAGTAAGAACTCGATTGCGCTTTGTCTCAGGGGAATTCAGAGTTAAACTATGTACATGCCCGAAGAGGTAAATCTTTCGACGTTCCAGGATTTTGAGGACGCCGCGAAAGAAAACGGCACAACATCGTGGGACGCTTACGTTCTTATGCGTAAGCTGGGTTATGAAAGCTACACCTCGTTTTCTGGCGTCATCAATAAGGCCATCGCATCCTGCGCTCAGCTTGGAATTCAGATTCATGATGCCTTTGTGCCATCCAACACGATCATTGATGGCAAAGATGTCCCCAGTTACAAACTAAGCAGGTTCGCATGCTTTCTCACGTCCATGCATGCCGATGATAAGAAGCGAGAAGTTGCGGCTGCAAAGGTGTATTTCGCAGCCATAGCATCTAGCCTCATTGAAAAAGCCATTGCGGATGACGACTTACAGCGCCTAGAAGTGCGTGACGAGATACGGTCGGGCGAGAAACTATTGAGTGGCGTTGCTAAAGACGCTGGAATCAACGTGAACGGCTATGCCTTTTTTAAGGATGCTGGCATTCGTGGTATGTACAACATGAGCCTCAAGGAACTTGTTTTGAGGAAAGGCATACCAGAGGGCACGTTGTATGACTTCATGGGTACTACGGAACTAGCAGGCAACTACTTCCGCATCACGCAAACCAAAGAGCGCATCAGGAGTAAAGGCATACGAGGCCAAGCGGCCTTGGAGGCAACAGCAAAAGACATAGGCAAATCCGTGCGAAAAACAATGATCGAGAATAGCGGTGTCGCTCCGGAGAGACTTCCAATCTCTGAAGATTTGAATCGTGTCAAAAAACGACTCAAGATTGCAAATCGTGGCATGAAGAAACTAGACAAATCGAAACCCAAGCAGTTGAAGGCCATTTCCGCCGTACCCCCGACGCCTGAAGACGTAAACTGACCTGTTCACCTGCAAATGCATCATATTTGGTAGCACCTATAAGTCGGCACTCTGCCGCAGAAGTTGAAGCAATGAACGATAAGGAAAAGTTTGACGCGGTTCTAAAGCAGATGATCGCTACGAAGCCGCAGCCGCGAACCAAGAAGGCCGATTCAAAGCAATCAAAGACTCCTAAAAAATGACTCTGCTTTGTGCGTCATGGGTGTTAACATTCCCACCCTATGGCGAAAGCACCGTCACCGATTACGATTACCGTAACTCCCACTTTCCAGCATAACGCCCAAATTACATTCACCAACTACACCCGAATATCACACGTAAATAACGACGTGTTTCTGGATGTGGGGATGCTTGACGATCAGCTGCTCATCGAGAAGATACGAAGCGGCGGTGGGAGCATTGAAGTTCCTGGGTATGTGATTAGTCGTTTTGGCATGACTATTACGACACTGCTTCAGTTACAGACAAACGTCAATGAAGCCGTCGAGCAGGCAAGGGCTAACGGACTTATTCCTGAAGCAGTCAGCGTGAGAAAATAAATGCAATCAATCTCATCGACAGGTGAATCTAGCAGCGTATATGGACTTGGACTTTTCGGAAATACGGCAGGCAATCACATTGCGATTGGCGGTAGAGCGCGAGTATCTCCAAGCATCGTTTCAGTATTTCCTCAACAGGAATTCTATGTCCCCGACAGGATGGTTGTCCGAAGCGTGCAATCGCAGAAGCTGAACGGCTTACTAGTCTCGCTCTGTCTCTCTTCTGTCGTTTTGATAGCCTCTCTTCTGCTGCTCGCTGCAAATGCCGCCGAATTCCTTGAATTTGGGAACGCGTATTTGTGGTTCCTCTCAAGTTTAGGAGCTATTGGCATTGCAGGATCGAACTGGCTATACATCAAGCGCCTATGGATGGTGAGGCGCTGAGCACTCCTGACAATCTCGGAAGATTCATAGAAGCGCTTCCATTCAAAAAGCTGTCAAAGAATCAAGCCTTCGCTTGCGGTAATGGCATTTTACTGTTTCTGTTTTCCGCCTCTGCCTTATTTGCACCTCTTGGCCATAATGATGGGCAGGCGAAGATCGGGATTGTTGTCTGTTTCATTGTTTACGTGTTTTGGACGACGGCGACGAACCGAGACTAAGGGACTTCTGCAGGCAAAAATCTTCGGTCCTCAGTTCAAAAGTAAAATCAGCGCCACCAAACTAGGGAAAAATCCTAGAATGTGTCCTTTTCCGGTGCGGTCAAAAGAGCATATGGCAACGGGTTAGACTTCGCAGCTCTAATCAAGATGTGCGAGAAGATGTCCTTCTCTTTACGGTTATTCCAGCGGAATTCAAACTCGTTTAGGTAGCGTTGCAGGTGCTTGTAGCTCAGCCTGTGATAGCTGCCAACGATTCCACGCTTGAGCAATCCGAACGCGCCTTCAACCGTGTTCGTATGGATGAAACCATTAACGTACTGGCGCTGACTATGATTGATGGTCAAGTGTTTCAGATTCAAACCAAGCGGTAGTTTGTCGTAAAGAGAACTCTCATCCGTCATTACGCGAGCTGTCACGCTGACGTTCTGAGCAATCATGGTTCTGAGGTCTTTGGATCTGACCTTCGCCATCTTCTGGAAGCGCATTAAACCATTGCGTTCGACCATGCCTATAACTGGAATCTTTGGCCGGACAACGTGCATGCCAGTCTTGAGGTCTTTACGCGGTTTGCCGCCGATGTAGGTTTCATCTATTTCGACTGTGCCTTGTAGCTGGTAATTTCCCAGCGCAGCGTCCATAGCTTCGCGTATGCGATGCGTCATGTGCCAAGCGGTCTTGTAGCTCACGCCGATGGTTCGCCCGATCTGGCAGGAACTCATGCCCTTCTTGGCTTGAGAGAGTAATTGAATGGCGAGAAACCACTTCCGTAAGGGAATGTGGGAATCGTGAAAGACGGTGTTACAGGTAGCGGAGAACTGCTTGCCACACTCCAAGCACTCAAGCAAGCGTCTTATCTTCTTGGTCTTTCCTGTGGTAGTGATGTGGCTTATGCGCTTCGATTCGCAAGCAAGACATTCGACACCTGAAGGCCAGCGCATCTTCTCAAAATAGGCGATGCACTCATCTTCGGATTGAAAATCTCGGGCTAGGTCTGAGAGGTTCATCTGGTCTCTTTCAGTGGGACGCTATTGGGACACCTTGTTCTTTGCTTCTCGCGCCAGAGTGGTATGTGAGATGCCATGCTTTGCAGCAACAGCGCGTAGAGATTGTCCAGCTTGAAGGTCAGCTAATGCTTGGTCACGTCGCCAGATTTTCTTTGGCGCTCCCCAAGTCTTGCCCGAGGCTATGAGCTGCTGGACTCTGGTAGTAACTCGTTCGCGGATAATGTCCCGCTCAAGCTGACCAAACGCGGCAAGGATAGTGAACATCGCTTCCCCCATTGGGGTGCTGGTATCAATGTTCTCTGAGTAGGAAACGAATTGAATCCCCAATGCGCGAAACTCAAGCATGTGGGCTAGAAGTTGTTTAGTGGATCGTGCGAAGCGGTCAAAGCGCCAAACGGCTACAACGTCAAACTTGCGCTTCCGGGCATCGTTCAGCAGAGAATCAAGTTGAGGTCTATTCATACTTGCTCCTGAATAGCCTTCATCAACGTATTCGGCTGAGACTTCCCATTCCCTAGCTATCGCATACTTGCGTAGGGACTCAAGCTGCATGTCAGCGGTCTGGTCTTTGGTAGATACTCTGGCGTAGATAGCTACTTTCATGCAGCTACTCAGAGCATTTCAGCTACCAACCTGTAACATTTAGCTGTAACACAATAACCGCTTTACTTTCAGTCCTGCGTCATGGTGATAGTTCCGGTTAGCCAACGAAAGTCGCTCAAATATGACAAAACAAAGCAGTTGCGGGTAAATATGACAAAACAAAGGGTTTAGAGCTGCCGGGCTGTCGCGGCCTGGGTACCCCTCCCCCTATAGCTAAGATCGCCGGAATGACGAACTTAGGAGTAAGAAGCGCGAATAAATGAATGTAATTCAACCTATGCTATATGTCAAGTACAAAGTTTGTCACTTTTCTTAAAGATATTATATAATTAAGTGGAGTCGCGATGCGAAACGTTTTGCCTTCAGGTAAGTCTAAGGCGTAAGAACAGAAAAGCCCCTGGCGGCGCTCGTCCTATGCATGAGGGTCACGCGGCTGTGGGGCTTGTGGTCAGAACAGACGACCGCCGAAAAGAATACACCAATTACTATTGGAGTAGTAAGAAGCCCACCAGTTTTTTTGATGGGCTTTTTGCTTTTGGAACTGCAACTTTTTACTTCGAGGTAAGTTTAAGCCGTAAGAACCGGAAAGCCCCTGGCGGCGCTCGTCCTATGCATGAGGTCACGCGGCTTTGGGGCTTTTGGTCAGAACGACTGACCGCCGAAAAGAATACACCCATTTGTATCGGAGCACGACCTAATTTTTGGTGGTTTTTTTTTGCGTTCGATCGGGGATATCCCGCCGCCCTAGCGGAGCTAGGACGGGGCACCCTCAGGTTCTGGGATGGGCCACCCGCCTGCGGCAAGACCGATGCCGCTGTTGCCGCCAGTAACGAGTGCGATTTTTCCGTCAAGCTTGCCCATTGTATTTCTCCTTTTTCTCATCAATTGCTGGTCAGACCGTGAGGACGACTCTGCCGAAGGGGCGGCCCTCAACAAGATAACGCAGCGCCTCAGCCGCTTCGGCCAGCGGGAAGGTCTTAGCCACGATCGGTTTGACCGCGCCGGATTTAAGCAGAGAGACAATTACGTTCCAAGCTTCAGTAACGGCCGACTGCGGCTGAGCGAACATGTTGAGACCCCGGATGCTGGCCTGTGGCACGATGAGATTTGTCACGTCAATGGTTGTCTTACGGCTTGCGGAATACCCCAGTGTTGTGAGGCTTCCTCCCAACGCAAGCGCTCCGAGCGCCTCGCTCAAGACTTCACCGCCGATTCCGTCGACGACAATGTCCGCGCCGTAACCGCCCGTGATACGACGCACGCCGTCACCCAACTTCTCCAAGGAGGTATCGACGACTTCATTGAATCCGAGCGCCTTCGCCTGCTCGGCTTTCGCATGATTGGTGGTGCTTGACATGGCGTGTTTTGCGCCCAAGGCGCGCGCCAATTGCGTCACTGCGTTGCCGACCGATCCGCCGATCGCCGGTGCCAGAACAGTCTTGCCTGCCCGAAAACCAGCCCGGGTAAGAGCCACCTGCGCGGTGAGATACGCGACCGGAATACCTGCGGCACTCACGTCGTCGACATTGTCAGGAATCAGGCAAAGGTCTTCCTTCCGCACGGCAACCCACTCACTGTCCGCTCCATCCTCGAAGGCGCCATAGGTGCCGAAGAACATCACGCGTGAACCGACGGGAAAGTCCGTTCCGCCTCCCTCCTCCACCACGCCCGCTCCTTCGTTGCCCAGGACTAACGGCGCCTTCGAGCCGTGAAATTTGCCGGAGAGAATCGCATGGTCGAGCGGCGTTACGCCAGCTGCAGTCATTCGCACCAGTACTTTCCCATCTGTAGCCGCTGGTTTGGGAAGATCGACCAGCTTCAACTCTTTATAACCATTGAAAGTTTCTGCTCTCATTGCACGCATATCAGTTCACCTTTCCTCTTTGGACGCATTACGTTCTGGCCGCGCGTCACATTCGGTTCTTCGAAAACTACCGCATGACCGCGTGGACTGCTTGCGCATCGTCCCATTCACGGATCGGGATCACCAGATATAGCTCGGAGTGGCCCGGAAGATGATTGACGTAAGGCTCACCGTTCGATGCGTCCTGGTTCAATGTCTGCATCATCTTCTGATCCAGTCCGATGATCATGATGTGTGGCCCAACGTGGAATTCTTTGCCGCTTCGCATTGCATGCGACTTGTTAGGTGCCCAGAAGCCACCATACATATATGAAATTCCGATACTCTGCACATTGGGCGTACGCCCGGCGATGCTGTCCTTGATGAACTGCAGAAAGACCTGGTCAAAGCAGCCGGGCTCATCATGGGCGGCTTGAGGACGACCGGGAAGACAGGTCCAAGCATTGGTGCCAGCCCGGAGAACCCGGAAGTCGCCGCCGGCCGAGTTTGGCCAATCGAGCACGGTTGCGTTTTGCGTAACAAACTTCGGACCCGCGCTCAGCGCGGATGCGATCTTCTCCGCATCAGACTTCGGCTTCGGCGGCGCCGGCGTTTGAGCGTAGGTGACAACGGCGGTGATCAGTACTAATAAAGCAACGGTCTTCACGAAGATTCTCCTCTGCATTGAGGTGATTGCGTTCCATAACGGAATCGTTTTTCAGTGACGAGCGTAAGACATGGTCCAGACTGCTTTATCGCCGTCGTGGTATTCATTGCCTTCCCATGGGGTGCCGCAGAGGTGCAAATACGCGTAAGGGGTTCCCGCGAACATCACCCAAGCGCCTTTGTCGCGGACCGTAGTCGGAAGTCCATTTGCCGCAGCATCGAAAGGCCATGTGATCATCCAGTGCGGTCCGATTGGAATGGCGGGACTGGTTCTATCCGCAGGATCTGTGTTGCTTCTCTGTGTGGCGCCGCACAGCATGTAAATCATTCCGGGCGCTGTGTTCGTGGGCTTCGGCTTTCTTTGCATGGCATCCATCATCCATCGCATACCCATGGGGTTCATGCACATTGGTGGGTCGCCAATTTTGTTTTCGTTTCCTGGGGTACAAACCCACTCGTTGGTTCCTTGGACCAAAATGGTCATGGCCCCGTCGGCAGCTATTTCGGCGACCGTCGCGTCTTTGGTCACATGTTCGGGCCCGGAGAGGCGCGCCCTCGTAATTCGTGGGTCTTCCGCGTTATCAGCCATGTCTTGGCCTCCTGAAGTTGGGTGATTGAATACCGTGTCTTTGCGTTGAATCTCAGCATTCGAAAGTCCAGACATCGTTGCTGAAGCTTGGCCTGAACTATTGGTCAATGAAACCACTGCGGCTATCGCAGTCGCGAGAAACTCTCTCCGGGTTTTCATCGCGCATTCTGTCCACTTTTAGCAACTCCGTCTTTTGTGACGAGTACCATGCGGAAGCGCGCTTTGCCTTGCATCATGCGGGCGTAAGCATCGGCGGCCTGTTCGAGAGGAACTGTCTCGATCATGGGGCGGATATTCTCCAGCACGCTGAAGGCAAGCGTGTCCTCACCTTCAATCGGCGTGCCCGTAAGGCTTCCATAGATGGAGCGTCCTCCAAAGACGAGCGGGAACGCATTCAATTGGATGGGGTCATTCGGCACACCCACCACGATGAGTTTGCCGCGGGATGCAAGACCCGAGATCAGTGGCCCCATACCATCACCGCTGGGAGCTGTCGCGAGAATGGCCCTGGCCCCGCCCATACTCTGCAGTACCGCTGCGGCATCCTCGACGGCAGTATCGATGTAGACGTGCGCGCCCAGGTCTTTGGCCAGCTTTTCCTTGTCGCGTCCACGCCCGATTGCGACAGTGTGGAATCCCATGTGCCGCGCATATTGGACACCAAGATGTCCAAGGCCGCCGATGCCCTGCACAGCGACCAGATCTCCGCCGCGCAAGCCGGCGTTGCGAAGGGCGTTATATGTAGTGATGCCGGCGCAGAGGAGAGGGGCGGCTTCTGCGGAGCTGAGCTCGTCAGGAATGGAAGAGATGCCGCGCGCTTCAGCGATCATTACTTCCGCATACCCTCCATCCATGGTCACTCCCGAGGTCACGGGGTTCTGACAGTTCACGATGTCTCCGCGGCGGCAGGGCTCGCAAACTCCGTCTTCTCCGGCGATCAAGCCGACACCAACACGTTGACCGATCTTCCATCGGGACACTCCGCTGCCCAGGGCTTCAATGCGGCCAACGACTTCATGTCCAGGAACGCGTGGCAACGTCAAGCCCGGGTAGGCGCCCATGACCGTGGCGGCATCGGTGTGACAGATTCCACATGCCTCCACGCGAATCCGAACTTGACTGGCTCCAGGCTCAGGGACTGTTCGTTCCACCACTCGAAGCACGCCGGGGGCAGAGACTTCCACAGCTTTGTATGTGTTTTTCATTGTTGTGTGCCTCTCACTTAGTATTCTGGATTATGGTTATAATCTGTTACCGAGGTTCGATTCCCGCAATCGCGATTTAGTTACAGTATTTTTAGGAGCTGCCAATGGGCCATTCCAAAGCTGAAAAGGCGAAAACTCATCAACGCATTGTTGCGAAGGCTGCAAAGAGATTCCGGGAAGAAGGCCTCGAGGGAATCGGAATCGCAGAGCTGATGAAAGAGGCCGGTCTTACCGTGGGCGGGTTCTACAAGCACTTCAACTCGCGCGACGCCTTAGTCGCCGAAGCTGTGAGCTCTGCATTTGGTACTTGGAAGCGTCAAGTGGACGCCGCCGAATCCGGCGGGCCACCGATGTCCTATGCAAAATTGATTGACGACTACCTGAACGAAGCTCACCGCGACAATCCAGGTACAGGCTGTGCCATCAGCGCGCTGGCAGAGGAGATATCGCGCAGCGATAAACGCACCCGTGCGCTTGCCTCCGAAGAGATCCGGAACAACCTTCAGTTGATTGCCGGTTTGCTTCCAGGCAAGGACAAGCGTGCGGCAAGATCGAAGGCGATCATGACTTACAGTGCGCTCGTCGGGGCGATGTCGCTGGCGCGTGCGGTATCGGATGAGGCGCTTTCGCGCGAAATCCTGAAGACCGTGTCAGAGTTTCTGAAAAAGTCCGCCCGATAGACTCACCCGCTTCAACCTTTCGCTACTTCGTAATACTTGCCGTTAGCTTCGCTACCCATCACTGCGAAATCGCACTTGGAGGTTTCCAGCGGATCGGTTTTAAATGTGAAATCGATTGAGGGTACTCGCATTGTGGCTTCGAGTTGTGCGCCCGCCTTGAAGCCTTCGAATCGGTACTGCCGCATCGGATCTTCATACTTGACTGGCTCGTCGGTGGACTTGAAGACTAGTTGGAAATCCATGAATGCAGGAGTGGTTTCAGCATCCATCGCGGGCCAGCGCGGCTGGTCAATGATAGGCACGTTGGTCATCTGGAGCGTGGCGGTTTTGCCGTCCGCGCTGAACGTGAGTCCGGTGGATTGCACAGGTGTGACCCAATACAGGCCTTCGGGCGAGATGGGCGGATGGAAATCGTGTATCTGGTTCTGCGGGACCGCCGGTCCCTTGAATACCGTGAGTCATGTGTGGGAGAAGATAGCTTGGTGCGGCTGGCGCGCTGCCCAGTACTCGCCCGCCATGTAGCTGTAGTCGGTACTGGGAGTGCCCCAGGCGAGGCGGTTACCTTTATTATCCGTGCCCATGCCGTGAAACCCGTTGCAGCGTGCCAGCTTTCCCTTGAAGTGGTAGATGTTCGATAGTTCGATATTCGGCATCGGGCTCTGGTTGTGATTGCCGTTCTTGTCGAGCCAGGGAATGGGATACGGGCAAGGACCACCGTTGGATGGCTCGTGGTTCTGCGGGATGGGAGGAGAGCAAGATGGCGGCGCGGATTGCGCGTGGAGCGGCCCGCCGGGCAGCGAAGCCGCAACGATGGAGGCGACGCCAAGCTTCAACAAACGCGGACGGTTTCGTTCCAGATCCGAACTGCGATTACTGCTGTGCTGCCGATCCATCAGCGTAACCACGGACGTTTTAGGATCGAGAGCGAATTCCATAGTTCCTCCGAAGTGCGACCACAGCGAAATTGTTTCATGATCACTTCATGAGGTTGCCTCGGTGAGCCGCACACGTCAGCCAGGGACTTAGTTGTTGTTCGAAATAAACCAGCGGCGTCCGTCCTGAGCTACTTTCAATCGTCATCGCGTAACCGGGAGCATCTCCGCCTTGGAGGCGTCGTTTGCATCAAATATTAATAAAGACATTGGAAATGAGGTGAGACATGCAACGGAGGTTGCGGATCGAGTCCGCTCAGGCTGATTCAGTCATCAATGAATACCGGATCACACGTGGCGAGGTGGAACTAAGGACACTTCGGCCGGAATTTCCGCGTCGTGAATGGCGGCAGATGAACGAAGACGAGCTCCAATTGCACGAGAATTTGAATACGGCGGTCGCGCTCTGGATTCAATCAGAAGATGTGATGGAGAGCCAGTGAACCGGTTTCTTGTGTCTCGTTTCTGGTTTCTCGTGAAAGGCAAGAGCAAAGAAAAAGCCCACCAAATCGGTGGGCTTTAAGTTTCTGAATCTATACATATTATCCGACCCTTGCCGAATTTGCGTTCATAATAGCCATCCTGTCGAGGGCGGACCGTTCAGCATCTTCTACGGACCATTCTTGTCCCCATCCAAGTATTTCTGCCGAGTCTTTGCGAGTAACGATGTAATGGTATAAGGGCGGAACGCTTTTAGTATCGACGTAGAGTTCCGCCAAGTAGTTACCAGCAGCTAAAGTTCTTTTGGTCAAGGATTTCGCCTTTGCTTTTGGAAATTCGATGATTTTGGTCCGTTTAGACATACACCAACTTGCGCGAGGTAAGATGCTGAAATACTCACGCTGGTTGTCAACGACCGTGACAAGTTGGAAAAAGTTGCAACCCCACCACTGCTGCTGCCATCGGAATCCCCACTGCAAAATCGTTCTGGCGCGGTATCCAACGGAAGGGATGGGTGTGCAAAGCCCTAGTTAGATGTCGGTTCGACTCCGGCCCGCGCCTCTAACCTAGGGAACTTCTTGTCAGCAAGGTATTTACGTCCGGACTCGAATTTTCCACTCTGGAAGCGCGCTAAACTGTTCCACATTATGTCTGACACGATGGCGAGGGTTTCCGAGCTGTTTATCTATCCCGTTAAGTCGATGGCCGGGATTGGGATGCGCGAGGCGCATGTTGGTCTTGATGGCGTATTGGGCGACCGGCAATATGCGTTCGTCCGCGCCGACCAGGCTGCGCGCAACAGCTTTCCATGGATGACGGCGCGAGAATCCGCGCGCATGCTTCTGCACAAACCCGAATTCGCTTCCGCGCCGACTTTGGAAAACGCCGAACCTGCTGTCAAAGTGCGAACGCCCGAAGGCGAGATGCGCGACGCCAATGATCCGGCGTTGTGCGAGGAGTTGGCGAGCAAAAGCGGACAAGCTATGTTCCTGCTCAAAAGCCAACGAGGGATTTTCGATTGCCAGCACGTTTCCCTTTTCAGCCTGGCGAGTGTCCGCGGATTGGCTAAGGAGTCGGGATCCGCAATTGACAGGCGGCAGTTCCGCGCCAACGTGTACATGGAACCTGTATCCGGCGAGGCGTTCGAAGAAGAGCAATGGGCGCGTACCCTGATGCAGATCGGCGATGAGGTGCTGATCAGCGTGGTTCAGCGAGACACGCGCTGCATGATGATCAATATCGATCCGGATAGCGGGAAATCAGATCCCCGGGTGCTGAAGACAGTTGCGCAAGGACACCAAGCCCAAGCGGGAGTCTATGCAAATGTGGTGCGGCCCGGCGTGATGAGGGTGGGAGATGAGATAAGGCGAGTTTCTAGTTTTTAGCTTCTCGTTTCTGGTTAAAGGCAAAAGCTTGCCACGGATTTCACGGATGGCACGGATTTGCACGGATCAAGCTCTTGGGCGGGTTCGAGGTGCGCAAGCAGTTTGCAGAGTAGCAGGGATTCTTCGCTGAGGATGACAAACCTGAGAATGCGGAAGCAGTGCAAAGTCCACGGCGAGGTCCCTCCACTGCGCTACGCTCCGGTCGGGATGACAGTATCTACGCTCCCCGCCCGAGATGACAGTATGTACGCTCCGGTCGGGATGACAATCAGTTGGAGGATAGCCCAAGAGCTTTCTGCGCCAGTGGACGCGCGAAGGCGTTAGTTGGATTGTGCGAATTGATGGCGAGCACTTTGCGGTAGTAGTCCATGGCTTGTGATCGGTCGCCCGTTTTTTCGTAGGCTTGAGCGATGAGCGCGAGGATGAACGGATCTTTCTGGTCGGCCTGCTTGAGATCGGCAATGGCGGTCTTGTAGTCGCCGGAGTAGAAGGCGACGTATCCGGTGAGATACGGAAAGAAGATGGCCTGATTGGGATTTGTTCCCTTGTCGAGAATGGCCTTGGCGGCGGCAACATGTTTTTGCGCTTCATCTTTGTTGCCGTGACGTGCGGCGATGCGCGCTTGCGCGTGTTCCCAACGGAAATCCCAGAGGTCGCGCTCAGCGGGAGTGAGTGGGGCTTTGAGCGCGGTGTCATATCCAAGCTTGTAGGTCTTTGCGGCATCGTCGATGTCGCCGGATTCGAGTTGAATGCGCGCGAGTTCGTTGGCAGTGCCTGCGGCGTCGACGAATTTTTGGGCTGCAATCTGCGAGTCGAAAGCTTGATTCTCAAATTTAGCGGCTTCTTTGGCATTTCGCTGGAAGGCGTAAGAGAAGGCCATGGCCTTCAGCGCCTGGATCTTGGAATCGGCGGGCGCGATTTCGATAGCTTTCGCTAAATGCTTGCGGGCTTCGTCGTATTGGCCTTTCAGATCGAGTGCGACGCCTTCGCCGAGATGGGCGTCGTAGAGGTCTTTGCCTGAGGCGGCTTTGATTACCTTCTCGTAGAGAACGATTGCTTCGTTCTGCTTGCCGTCGCTGTTCAGTTGGCGCGCCTGCTTGATGAGGTCGGCGGCTTCAGTGGCAGGAGCAGCCGGTGTTTGCGGTGACGTCTGCGAAACCAGTGAGGCGCAAGCAAGTACTACGACGAACAGCGAGCAGTGGGCGCGGTGAGTTTTCATGGCGAAGCATTATTGCATAAGTGCATGCAACCAGTTTTTGTACGAGGTTTCCACAAGATCGACAAGGCTTCCACAGGAGTTCCACAGCTTGGCGCACGTTGGCGTTTTGTGAGACATGCGATTCCAGCTACTCTGCATTCACTTGATTTAACCCTTAGCCCTGCCGCGTGACCCTCATGCATAGGACGAGCGCCGTCGGGCTTTTTTTGTCCCCGCTTTGCACCTCCCACCCTCTGAGACTAAGCTTTGCTCATGCCTAAGCTGCACTCCCTGCCAATCGTCGCTTTGCTGTTCTGCTTCATTTCCGAGCCTTTGTTCATCGAAGCAAAGGAGTCGTCCAAACAGGCGGCTGGAACAAAGAGCGTTGCGGCGTGTCTTCCGCCCGAGACGAAGCTGGACGATGTCGTGAGTCGCGAAAGCGGCGCGGCAATCACCGTGGAGCAGAAGCTTAAGCAATTGGGTGCATCTTGCAACGCCAAGAACAAGCTGGTGGCGAAGGATAGCAAGCCCGTCTACTTCTATCGGCTGACGGGTTGTTGGGGGATGGCGCCGCAAAACTATCAGGAGATACTTGCGGAGCAACGGCGGAAGATCGCTGAACTGGAAAAGACCTATGCGGTGGTCCAGATGACATGCAATCCGGCGGGCGGGGAGATTAAGTAAGGCGGTTTCTAATTTCTAGTTTCTCGTAAAAAACAAAAGCAGATCGCCTCGTGCTGTCTTGACCTCAGCGGCTAAAGCCGTCGGAGTGAGGCAGCGTGCGGCACGGCTGAAGCCGTGCCCTCTCAAAGCTGAAAGGCCGGTTTCTAGTTTCTCGTTTCGTTTATCGTTTGTCGAAAATCGAGAGCAGGTAGCCCATCAACATACAAATGACAGGAATTCTCGCAAGATTTAATATGTTTTCGTGAACCCACATCATTTCCGCTCATTCTTTCGGGCAGCCGCGGTTGCCGTGCTGCTCGCTTGCACTTCGCTCAACCTTGTCGCTGTCGATAAAAAGCTGGCGAAACCTCCGGCTGAATCCGTGGCGGCGATCAATCCGACCGAACTGCGGATGCATCTCGAGTTTCTTTCGTCCGACCAACTGGGCGGACGATATACGCTGGCGCCGAACTTTGGCATCGCCGCGGAATATCTTGCGACCCGACTGAAAGCGTACGGCTACAAAGGCGCGGGCGATAACGGCTCATACATGCAGAGCTTTGAAGTCCTGACCGTGAAACCAGATCCGGCGAAGACTTCACTGAACATGACCGTAGGCGGTGAGAACTCGGATTACACATACGGGGACTTCTACAATTCCGGCTCGCGCGAAGGTGCGTTTGAAGGTGGCATCGTGTTCGTCGGCTATGGGATCTCCGCGCCGCGGCTGAACCACGATGACTATGCGGGACTAGACGTGAAGGGAAAATGGGTGATCGTCGTCCGCGGTTTGCCGAAAGACATTGATTCTTCCAAGCTGAAGGACAACGAGAGCGGCCAAGAGGCGGCGAAAGCGCACGGGGCTATCGGAACCATCTCCGTTCCAGGTTCCACTCAGTTTGCCAACATGATGAAGGGTGATGCGTACAAGCAGCGCAACCTTAATCAGGAGAGCGTTCGCCTTGCATACAACAACAGCGACAGACTGCCGGCGATCACGCTGGGGCCGGCCATCGCTGAAAAGCTGCTGGCGCAGATGGACCTAACCTTCGACGCTCTTGGAACGAAGATCAAGAACGGCGAGCCACTTCAGTCCAAAGTTCTGAATGCATCTGCCAAGGCGAAGGTCGCGCTGAACATCACTACTGTAAAAACACAGAACGTGGTGGCGACACTCGAAGGCACTGACCCAGTATTGAAGGATGAATACGTCACCTTCAGCGCGCACTACGATCATTTAAAGACCGGGAAAAACGGCGAGATCTATCACGGCGCCGATGACGATGGTTCTGGAACAACGACAGTGCTAACGATTGCACACGCGCTTTCGATGCAGCGTCCGAAGCGGTCGGTATTCATCATCTTCCACGCTGGCGAAGAGTTGGGCCTGCTGGGCTCGCAGTACAACACCGACCATGCTCCGGCGGTTCCGCTCGAAAAACTCTTAGTTGACTTGAACATCGACATGATCGGCCGCTCCAAGCCTGCGGGCGATACCGCTGAAGGCGACAAGGAACTCACTGACAAAGACACCATCTACCTGATCGGCGCGGACCGAATCAGCCCGGAGCTGAACCAGATCAGCGAAACCACCAATTCGGATTTCGAAAAATTGAAGCTTGATTACCTGCTGAACGATCCGAATCATCCCGAGCGCATCTACTACCGCTCGGACCACTGGAACTATGCCAAACATGGTATCCCGATCATCTTCTACTTCGATGGCATCCATGTGGATTATCACCAGCCCACGGACACGGTGGACAAGATCGACTTCGACAAGATGACGCGCGTCGGCCGGCTGGTATACGAAACCGGATGGCGGCTGGCGAATCTGGACCATCCATTGAAGAAGAATGCAGCTGCGGCTGCCGCGGCGAAGTAGGATGTGGCAGTTTCTCGTTTCTAGTTTCTCGTTTCTGGTTAGAAAAGCGAAACGCAGCGAAGTAGAACTCCGCCGCGCAAAGTAGTGCCGACGGTAGGATGGCGACTGCGGTTAGGATTTGGTGCCGTCGCGTTACTCGGCATTGGCATCCATTTGTTTAAAGATGGTTTGTAATCAGTTATTCCGCAGTTGGATGGCGTTGGGAACTCCGATATACTCGAAGGTTCCCAACGCCAACAACAGGATCGATCTTCCCAAGTGAGTTCTACACCGATCTCCACATCCGCACGATTCCGCATCTCCGACCGCCTGGAGCAAGTTGGCTTTTCCGATATCGTTCAGATCCGCAATAAGGTAATGGACCTGCGGGCGCAGGGAGTACAAGTCCACCAGTACGAAGGTGGCGAACCTTACCTGGCCACACCCGACCACATAAAAGATGCGATGAGCCGCGCCCTTCGCGACAACAAGACGCGATATGCGCCGTCGTCCGGCGTGATGGAATTGCGGCAGGCGATCGCAAAGAAGGTCTCCGAGCGCAATGGCATTCCCGCGAAAGTGGAAGATGTCATCGTGGTCAACGGTGGGATGCAAGGACTTTTTGGATCGTTCCAGACGGTGCTGAATCCCGGCGATGAAGTCCTGATGTTCTCTCCGTTCTGGACTCCGATCAAAGACTTGATCGTATATTCGCAAGCAAAACCGGTTTTTGTTTCGACCGAAGAAGCGCGCCAGAATGGAATTGCGGAGACGTTGGCGAAGTATTCCAACCCTCGCACTCGCGCGATCTACTACAACACTCCGCAGAATCCGAGTGGCGTGGTTTTCACCCGCACGGATGCGGAAGCAGTGGCGAAATTTGTGCGCGACCGCGACATGATCGTCTTCTCCGATGAAGCCTATGAAGACTTGGTCTATGACGGCGATCATGTTTCCATCGCTTCACTACCGGAGATGTTCGAGCGCACGCTGAGTTGCTTTACGCTCTCAAAGTCATATTCGATGACGGGATGGCGCGTTGGGTATGTGGTGGCGAAGGAACCGTGGATGACGGGACTGCGCAAGACCACGCTGTATTCGACGAACGGCGTCTCGACACCATCACAATGGGCGGCGCTGGCGGCATTAGCAACGCCGATCGAATTTTTTGCGGAGATGCGCGCGGCCTATCGAAAGCGTCGCGACTTGATGGTCAACGGCCTGAACTCGCTGGGCTTGAAATGTCCGATGCCGCCGGGAGCGTTCTACGCCTTCCCGGAAGTAACGCGAATCGATCGCGATAGCCGCAGAGCGGCCTCCCACCTGCTCGAGATTGCGCAAGTGGCAACCGTGCCCGGAATCGTCTTTGGCCAGCACGGAGAAGGACACTTGCGATTTTCATTCTCGACCTCACCAGAGAACATAAAAGCCGGGCTGGATTCGATGAAGAAGAATCTGTAAGGCAGTTTCTCGTTTCTGGTTTCTCGTTGAAGGTCAAAGGCAAGAACCAAGACCTTGCCACGGATCGCACGGATAACACGGATTTTCACGGATCGATCAAATCCAAAGCCAGACCTTCTGCTATGCCACTCTTGTTTGGCGAAGATTTTGCATACGCGCTTGGGCTTGCTTGCGACCCCGCAACCACCACATGTATCCGAACCAGAATCCCAACAGTAGTACCAACATCGCCGCTGACGCGGCCAGCGCGACTGGCATCGATTTGGTGACCATCCAAGTGACAATCAGGAAATCGGTGGCGAGCCCGGCAGCCAGAGGGACCATGGCTGCGAGAATGATCAAGCTGGCAAATTGCAGCAAGTCTTCAGAATCTTCACCACGGCAAACGATGCGGTGATAAGCAGCGGGCGCAATCAGCAGGACAGTGCATAGCGCGACCGAAAAGAGACTGCTCAGATGCAGGATTTTCAACGATTGTGGGAGTTCGTCGAAGGCATCCGTAAGCACGACTATGAATTGAAATCCAAGCAACGCTTGGGCGCCGGGTAAAACCATTCGTGCTTCAATCAGCACCTCTTTAATCTTGTCCTTCAATTCCATGGATTCCTGTTTCCCTCCCTCTGATTGCTCTGAAAGGTCTTTCTTGTGCCGCCGGGTGTGGTATTCCAGTCCGTACCAAAAGTAGAGGGCCACTGCTGCGACGAGCAGGCCAAAGATCCAACTGTACGAAGGCGAAAGTACTTTTGCGGACGCGACGTAAGAGTCCCACCCCATGGCAAACGCAAACGGCAGCAGGGCAAATGTGATCACGCGCTGCGTGAAGTTGTGCAAATCAGGAGCGGGCTGTTCCCGCTCAACGATGCGGTGATAGGCCACGGGTGAGACAAGAAGGCCCAGAGCAAGGATCATCATCCCCAAAGAGACAAGCTTCATTTCTTGCAAAGTGAGAGACAACTTGGAAAAGCCGCGCTCAAAGATGGTGCGAAAGCCGAAACCGATAAGGACCTGTGCTCCGAGAATGAGAATGCGGCTTTCATTCAAGGCGTTCTCAAGTTTGTCTTTGAGCGTGGACATGAAACCTACTCAGTTCGATGCGTGTGCTGGGGGTGTGATGAACACTGAAATGCACCAAAAATGGGCAGTTGACAACCCTTCATGGGTGGGGCAGAATCTCAATTGTTAGGCGAAGAAAAAGCGAAAGTAAGATGCTGGATTTGAAAGCAAAAGCAAAAGCTTTAACCGCGGATAAAAGAAAGATAAACGCGGATAGAGCGAAGGCTTATTTACCACGGAGACACGGAGAACACGGAGAAAAGCGAAAGACTGTAAAACCCTACGGCTCCGGCTTCGCTGCAGTAAGAGTTATAGCTACTTTCTCTTGATCCGTTCTTTCCTGTCTTTTATCCGCGGTTGAGTGTTTTGCGTTTTTCCCTTCTGAGGTTTCTTGCATGGTGTCCCGCGGCGGTTCCGCAATCCCGATTTCTCGCGCTGAAGTTGTGCGCGCGCAGGTGGAATCTAATCTCGCCAAAAAAATTCCCTCCGCGCTCACGGTGCGGGAGAAGCCACGAGTGGAAGTGTTCTCCACCGGTATCGCCGAAGTGGATGCTGGAATTGCCAGAGAGACAGGAAGCGAAACGGGAGGCCTGCCGCGGGGAGCACTGAGCGAGATCTGCGGAGCGGGTTCGTCGGGTAGGACGTCGCTAATGTTTTCCCTGTTGGCCCAAGTGACAGGAAGCCAATCAAGGCGTGAGTTTTGCGCAGTGGTGGATGCGAGCGATGCTTTCCATCCTGCGTCGGCAGAAGGTGCTGGCGTGGATCTGAGTCGCGTTCTGTGGGTGCGGTGCGGGACGAGTTCTGGAAATCGGGCTGCTGCTTTTAACGCATTAGAAAAAGCACTCAAGGTCACCGATTTGCTTTTGCAGAGTGGTGGGTTCGGTTTAGTCGCGGTTGATCTCGGCGACATTGCGCCGGAAGTCGCCCGCCGGGTTCCGCTGACATCGTGGTTCCGGTTTCGTCGCGCAGTGGAGAACACGCCGACGGCGCTGGTCATCTTGGAGCAGGAGCCGTACGCGAAGACGTGCGCTTCCCTGGTGCTGCAAGTAAAAGCTGCGCAGGCACGGTGGTCGAGTTTGATGTCCTCAGAATTTTATTCAACCGGTTCGCAACGGTGCGCTGCAGCTCCGACACACTCCAATCTGCTGAGAGGGCTGGATGTTCAGGTGGAAGTAGCACACAGCCGAGGGCGGCTGTGCCACACAACCATAACGGATCGTCGCAAGTCGCCATCTTCAGCTCCTTCCGAATTCGAAACGCAAATGCCTTGGGCAAGATGAGGCGCAATGCCTTTTGCCTGTATATACGTCCCTGATTTTCCCGTGCAGGCGGTGGTGCGACATTGCGATGCTTCCGGCTTGCGCGAAAAAGCGGTGGCGGTGCTGGAGGGCACGCCTCCGATCGTCACCGTAATTACTGTAAATGAAAAAGCACGCAACGCGGGAATCGCTGCGGGGATGACGAAGTTGCAAGCCGAGGCGTGTCCGCAAGTGACGTTGCTGCGGCGATCACTGGCGCAGGAAGAATCGGCGCACGCGGCGCTGCTCGATTGCGGGCAGACATTTTCTCCGCGAGTGGAATCGACTACACCGGACACCATCATGGTTGATCTGCATGGGCTGGAACAATTGTTTGGTCCGGTGCAGAGCATTGCGCGGGAGTTGTTGCGACATGCAGCGGGAATGGGATTGGAAGCGAACGTGGCGGTGGCATCCAATCCTGATGCGGCGATGCACGCTGCGCTCGGGTTTCCGGGAATCACGGTGATCCCGCAATGCAAGGAGGCGGAGCGGTTGGGGTGCTTGCCGATCGATGTGCTCGGCGCGTCGGAAGAAATCCTGGAGACGCTCAACCGCTGGGGCGTGCGCAACCTGCGTTCTTTGGCGGCGTTGCCACCGTTGGCTTTGTCCGAGCGTTTAGGTCAAGAGGGATTGCGATTACAGGCGCTCGCTCTGGGCAGAACTTCGCGGACGATTGTTCCGGCGGAAGCGCAGCTTCATTTTGAAGAGAGCATGGAGTTGGAAGATGCGGTGGATCTGCTGGAGCCGCTGGCTTTCATCTTATCGCGGCTTCTGGAACAGCTTTGCACGCGATTGGCGGCGCGGGCGTTGTCGACGAATGAATTGCGGATGCGGTTGAAGTTGGAAGTGAATGAGGATGTGCAGAGAGCAGTAGTCAGTAGTCAGAAGTCAGTAGTCAGCAAAGACTTTCACGAGCGCGTCATCCGGTTGCCGGTGCCGATGCGGGACGGCAAAGTATTTCTCAAGCTGCTGCAATTGGATTTGCAGTCGAGTCCGCCGTCGTGGCCGGTAAAGAAGATCACGCTTATCGCGGAAGCCGCGCGGGCGCGAGCGGCTCAGGGCGGGCTGTTTGTTCCTGCATCGCCTGAACCGGAGCGCATGGAACTTACGTTGGCGCGGATCCGCAATGTGGTCCAAGGGCTGGGAAAGAAATCTAGTCGCCAGAAGTTGGAGCCAGCAAATGTGAATGTAGCCGAACGGGTTGGCTCGCCGGTGTTGATGGACACGCACAAGCCCGATGCAGTTCTTATGCGGCATTTCACGACAGGGGTGGAGCGCGCACAGCCGAGTGCGGCTGTGCCACACGTTGCTAACGCAGTGCGCATGTTTCGTCCTGCATTGCCAGTGAAAGTTGAATTGCGCAACGGTGTGCCTGCGCGTTTGCTGCTGAATGGAAGCAGAGCATCCGCTGAAGTGGTTGCGTTGGCAGGGCCGTGGCGGAACTCAGGTGAGTGGTGGGGAGATCAGGCGTGGTCTCGCGAGGAGTGGGATGTAGCGGTGCGGAGAGCAGATG